>NZ_AOHN01000035.1:0-166062 GCF_000510915.2 Pseudomonas sp. FH4
AATTGCGAAAGCAGTTGGGGTTTTGTTTTGGGCGCTCGGAAAGGGGCTGCTTGCAGCTTGCACCCGCCTTCAATGCTAAAGTCCCTCCCTCGATTTTGCTTTTCCCAAGGAAGCCGTTATGCCGGATGCAACGTCCCTCAGCGCTGGATTCATGGTCGTCCACGGCAATCGCCTGGATGAACTGCGCAGCCTGGTTGTCAGTTGGATGCGCCGTTACCCACTGGCTCCCCTGGAAAACGAAATCGCCCTGGTGCAAAGCAACGGTATCGCGCAATGGCTCAAATTGGCGCTTGCTGAAGATCCGGAAGATGACGATATGGGTGGCTGCGGCATCGCCGCTGCGATCGACGTGCAACTGCCCGGCAGTTTCATGTGGCAGCTCTATCGCATGGTGCTGGGCCGTGACGAAATCCCGGTCAAATCCCTGTTGGATAAAGCCCCGCTGACCTGGCGTCTTATGCGCCTATTGCCCGAGCTGATCGACCAACCGCACTTCGAGCCCCTGCAACGCTTCCTCACCCATGACACCGACCTGCGCAAACGCTACCAACTGGCAGAGCGCCTGGCCGACCTGTTCGACCAATATCAGGTTTACCGCGCAGACTGGCTGGAGGACTGGGCGGCTGGCCGTCACCAACTGCGCAATGTCCGAGGCGAGGCCAAGGCTCTGAGCCCCGCGAACTGCTGGCAGGCCGAGCTATGGCGGGCGTTGCTGCTGGATGTCGGGGAGGAAGGTATGGCGCAGAGCCGGGCCGGTGTCCATCAGCGTTTTATCGAACGTATCAATCACCTGGCGACCGCCCCGCAAGGCCTGCCGTCCCGAGTCATTGTGTTTGGCATTTCTTCCTTGCCGGCCCAGGCCCTTGAGGCTCTGGCCGGCCTGGCCCGTTTCAGCCAGGTATTGCTCTGCGTACACAACCCTTGCCGTCACCACTGGTCCGACATCGTTGCCGATAAAGACCTGCTGAGAAACGAATACAAACGCCAGGCGCGCAAGACCGGGATGCCCGTCACCATCGACCCGCAAACCTTGCACCAGCACGCCCACCCACTGTTGGCCGCCTGGGGCAAGCAAGGTCGCGACTACATCAACCTGCTGGACAGCTACGACGATCCCAACAGCTACCGCTCAGCGTTCCGCGACGGTCGTATCGACCTGTTCAGCGACAGCGAGCCGACCACAATCCTCAACCAGTTGCAGGACGATATCCTCGAGCTGCGCCCGCTCAACGAAACCCGCGAACGCTGGCCCGCTGTTGATCTTCTGCACGACAGCTCGATCCGTTTCCATATCGCCCACAGCGCCCAGCGCGAAGTGGAAATCCTCCACGACCAACTGCTGCAGCGCTTTAGCGACAACCCCTCGCTGCGCCCCCGAGACGTTATCGTCATGGTCCCGGACGTCGACAGCTATGCACCGCATATCCGCGCGGTATTCGGCCAACTGGATAAAAAAGATCCACGCTTCATCCCCTTCACCCTGACTGACCAGGGCCAGCGTGGTCGAGATCCACTGTTGATCGCGGTCGAACATCTGCTCAAACTCCCGGACAGCCGCTTCCCAGTCAGCGAAATCCTCGACTTGCTGGACGTTCCCGCCCTGCGCGAACGTTTCGCCATCCAGGAGCGCGACCTGCCCACCCTGCACCGTTGGATAGAAGGCGCCGGCATCCGCTGGGGCCTTAATGCCGAACAACGCGCAGACCTTGGCCTGCCCACTGAACTGGAGCAGAACAGCTGGCGTTTCGGCCTGCGCCGCATGCTGCTGGGCTACGCCGTCGGCAGCGGCGCAGCCTGCGCTGGCATTGAGCCCTATGACGAAATCGGCGGCCTCGACGCCGCGCTGATCGGCCCACTGGTCGCCTTGCTTGACGCACTGCACGATGCCCACCAAGCCCTGTCACAACCGGCGACACCGCAAGCCTGGGGCGTACGCCTGCAAGACCTGATGCAGCGCTTCTTCCTGCCCAGCAATGAACACGATGACTATCTGCTGGGCCAGTTGGAGCAACTGCGCGAAGACTGGCTGGAAACCTGCGAGTCCGTCGGCCTGTATGACGAATTACCATTGACCGTCGTTCGTGAGGCCTGGCTTGCCGGCCTCGACCAGGGCCGCCTGTCCCAGCGCTTCCTCGCGGGTGCCGTGAACTTCTGCACCCTGATGCCGATGCGTGCGATTCCGTTCAAGCTGGTGTGCCTGCTAGGCATGAATGATGGCGACTATCCTCGCGCCCAGCCGCCGCTGGATTTCGACCTGATGGGCAGCGACTACCGGCCCGGCGACCGTTCTCGCCGCGAAGATGACCGTTATCTATTGCTTGAAGCCCTGCTCTCGGCGCGCGACCAGCTCTACATCAGCTGGGTGGGGCGCAGTATCCGCGACAACAGCGAGCGCCCAGCCTCTGTGCTGATCGGCCAGTTGCGCGACCACCTGGCCAGCGGCTGGCAACATGCCCAGGAGCCGCCGCTGCTGGAGGCAATGACCCAGGAACATCCGCTGCAACCCTTCAGTGCGCGCTATTTCCACGAGGGTGATCCACTGTTCAGCTACGCCCGCGAATGGCAGCTGTTACATGAAGCCCAAGGCGAGCCCGGCGAAGTAACCCGCCTGGCACCCTACCTCCAGGAAGACCCTTTGAGCCTGGGACAGTTGCAAGACTTCCTGCGCAACCCCGTCAGGCATTTCTTCAGCCAGCGCCTCAAGGTGTTTTTCGAAGCGGCCGAAGTACCCCTGGCCGATGAAGAGCCTTTTGTCCTCGATGCCTTGCAGCGCTACACCTTGAGCGACAGCCTGCTCGCTGCCGCGTTGACCGACCCGGACCATCTGGAGCAAGCCCTGGAGGCCCAGGCGCAACGTCTTCAAGGCAGTGGCCTGTTGCCCATGGTGGGTTTCGGCGAATGCCTGCGTAATGAACTGATCGAGCCCTTGCCTGACTTGCTGCAGCGCTACCAGCAACTCCTGGCGCTTTGGCCTGTGCCCCACAACACGGCAGAACCTGTCAGCTTCACGCACCAGGGTATTGAACTCGATGGCTGGATCAGCGGCTTGCACGGCCGCAGTGATGGCGGTTTGCTCAGCGTGACCACCATCCCCAACAGCATCGGCTCGATCAAGACCCGCAAATGGCATCGCCTGATCCGCCCATGGGTCAATCACCTGGTGGCCTGTGCGTGTGGCTTGCCCTTGAGCACCGGCCTGGTGGCCAGTGATGACACCCTCTTGCTGGCCCCTCTGCAGCAAAATACGGCCCAGGACATCCTCGGTAACCTGCTCCTGGCCTGGCAGGCTGGCATGAGCGAGCCACTACCGGTGGCAGTCAAAACCGCGTTTGCCTGGCTCGGCCAAACTGACCCGGACAAAGCCCAGGCTGCCGCCCTTAAAACCTACGAAGGCGATGGCATCACCCACGATGGCGAGCGCCGCGAAAGCCCTGCACTCACCCGGCAATTTCCCGATTATGCGGCCCTGATTGCCAGCGAGGATTTCGAAGGCTGGTGTGAAACCTTGTACCGTCCACTGATCACCGCTCCCTGGCGATCACTGACCAGCCAGGAGGCTCACTGATGAGCGCCACCAAACCCCTGGCCCTGGCCTTTCCGCTGCACGGCAGCCAACTGATTGAAGCCAGCGCCGGCACAGGCAAGACCTTCACCATCTCGGCGTTGTACCTGCGCCTGGTCCTGGGTCATGGTGGCGACGAAGCCGGTTTTGGCCGCGAATTACTGCCGCCGCAAATTCTCGTCGTAACGTTCACCGATGCCGCGACCAAAGAACTGCGCGAACGCATCCGCACCCGTCTTGCGGAGGCCGCACGGTACTTTCGGGATGAAATCCAGCAGCCCGATGCGCTGATCGCCGAACTGCGCGATCAGTACAGCACCGACCAATGGCCCGCCTGCGCCAACCGACTCGACATCGCCGCGCAATGGATGGACGAAGCCGCCGTCTCGACCATCCACAGTTGGTGCCAGCGCATGCTGCGCGAGCACGCCTTCGACAGTGGTAGCCTGTTTACCCAGACCCTGGAAACCGACCACAGTGACCTGCTCGGCGAAGTGCTGCGCGATTATTGGCGCCTGTTCTGCTACCCGATGCACGGCGATGCCCTGAACTGGGTTCGCAACAACTGGGGCGGCCCGGCGGCGCTGATGCCCCGGGTGCGTGCGCTGTTTGGCAGTGAGCGCCCCAGTGACGACCCGCGCGAGCCGGCCGAACTGATCGAGGCCTGCCTGCACGAACGCCGTGAGGCCCTGGTGGCGATCAAGGCCCCTTGGCAACAATGGGCCGCCGAGCTGCGCGAGATCTGTTTGCAAGCCGTCGCCGCCAAGGCTGTCGATGGCCGTAAAATGCAGGCCCGTTATTTTGAACCCTGGTTCGAGAAAATCAGCGCCTGGGCCGCCGACGAAACCCTGGAGCAACTGGATATCGGCACCGGCTTCACCCGCCTGACGCCCGACGGCATGGCCGAAGCCTGGAAGGGCGACGCGCCCCATCATCCCGGTATCGAGGCCATGGCGGGGCTCAAAGCCAGCCTCGACGCCCTGCCAACACCCGACGCCGCCGTGTTGCAACACGCGGCCGCGTGGGTGGGTAAACGTTTTGAGGATGAGAAGCGCCGGCGGGCCGAGATGGGCTTCGACGACATGCTCATTCGTCTGGACGCCGCGCTGCAAACCGAGGGCGGCGAGCGCTTGGCCAGCGTGATCCGCGAGCAATTCCCGGTGGCCCTGATCGATGAATTCCAGGACACCGACCCAGTGCAGTACCGGATTTTCGAAAGCATCTACCGCATCGAAGACAACAACCCACACAGCGGGCTGTTCCTGATCGGCGACCCCAAGCAGGCGATCTACGCCTTTCGCGGCGCTGATATCTACACCTACCTGCGCGCGCGCCAGGCCACGACCGGGCGCCTGCACACCCTGGGCACCAACTTTCGTTCCAGCCATGCCATGGTCGAGGCGGTCAACCATGTGTTCGAGCGTGCGGAAACCGGACGTGGGGCGTTTCTGTTCCGCGAGCCAGACGGCGAGAACCCGGTGCCGTTCCAGCCGGTATCGTCCCAAGGCCGCAAGGAACAATTGCAGGTTGATGGCCACACACTGCCCGCCCTGAATATCTGGCACCTGCCCACCGACCAGCCGATCTCCAATGTGCTCTATCGCCAACAACTGGCCGGCGCGTGTGCCAGCCAGATCGTCGCGTTGCTCAATGGCGGCCAGCAGGGCAGTGCAGGGTTTATCAAGGATGCGGACTTCACCCCGGTGCAGCCGTCGAACATCGCCATCCTTGTGCGTGACGGCAAGGAAGCCCAGGCCGTGCGCGGTGAACTGGCCGCGCGTGGCGTGCGCAGTGTGTATCTGTCGGACAAGGATTCGGTATTCGCCTCCCAGGAAGCCCACGACCTGCTCGCCTGGCTCAAGGCCTGTGCCGAACCCGATGTCGAGCGCCCGCTGCGTGCCGCGCTGGCCTGCGTCACCCTCAACCTGTCGCTGGCGGAACTGGAGCAACTGAACCAGGACGAATTGGCCTGGGAACAGCGGGTCATGCAGTTTCGCGACTACCGCGTGGTCTGGCGGACCCAAGGCGTGCTGCCAATGCTGCGGCGCCTGCTGCATGACTTCAAATTGCCGCAAACCCTGATCGCCCGCAGCGATGGCGAGCGCGTGCTGACCAACCTGTTGCACCTGTGCGAATTACTGCAACAAGCGGCTGCTGAACTGGACGGTGAACAAGCACTGATTCGTCATCTGGCCGAACACCTGGCACTCTCGGGCCAGGCCGGTGAAGAGCAGATCCTGCGCCTGGAAAGTGATGAGCAACTGGTCAAGGTGGTGACCATCCACAAATCCAAGGGCCTGGAATACGACCTGGTGTTCCTGCCGTTTATCTGCTCGGCCAAGCCCGTCGACGGCAGCCGCTTGCCGCTGCACTACCACGATGCCCACGGCAAGTCCCAGGTCAGCCTCAAACCCACCGCCGAACTGATCGCCCAGGCCGATGACGAGCGCCTGGCCGAAGACCTGCGCTTGTTCTACGTGGCCCTGACCCGGGCCAAACATGCCTGTTGGCTCGGCGTGGCTGACCTCAAGCGTGGCAATAATAACAGTTCAGTCTTGCACCTCTCGGCCCTGGGCTATCTGTTGGGTGGCGGCGCGCCCCTGGGTGAGTCCGCAGCCCTGGCCCGCTGGCTGATGGACTTGCAGGACGGCTTCGCGGCGATTGCCTATGGGCAAATGCCAGACGCCGACACCAGCACCTACCAGCCACCGCGCAATGAAGCGACCTTGCTTGCGCCGCTGCTACCCAAGCGCAAGGCGGCGGAAAACTGGTGGATTGCCTCCTACAGCGCCCTGCGCATTGGCGAAAGCATGAGCGCCGCCAGCCTGGAGGCCCCGGAAAGCCCACAAGCGCAAAAGCTGTTCGACGACGAACGCCTGGACCCGGATGCACCACGGGAAGTCGCCGCGTCTGGCGGTGACATCCACCGTTTCCCGCGCGGTCCCAACCCCGGGACCTTTCTCCATGGGCTGCTGGAATGGGCCGGTAACGAGGGCTTCAACGTCACGCCCGAAGCCATCGAAGATGCGGTCGCCCGGCGCTGCAACCGACGCGGTTGGGAAGGCTGGATCGGCACCCTCAGTGGCTGGCTCGGGCACCTGCTGCAAGCGCCGCTGGGCCTGGGTCATGGGCAGGCATCGGTGACCCTGGGTGACTTGCAGCACTATCAGATCGAAATGGAGTTCTGGTTCGCCAGCCACAAAGTCGACGTGCTCGCCCTCGACCTACTGGTCTGCCAATACACCCACGACGGCGTGTCGCGGGTGGCCGCCGAACCGGTGTTGCTCAATGGCATGTTCAAGGGGTTTATCGATCTGACCTTCGAACACGACGGCCGCTATTACGTGGCCGACTACAAATCCAACTGGCTCGGCGCCGACGATGCGGCCTACACCCGCGAGGCCATGGAACAGTCGATTCTTGACCATCGTTATGATCTGCAATACGTCCTCTACTTGCTGGCCCTGCATCGCCAGCTCAAGGCACGCCTGCCCGATTACGACTACGAGCGGCATGTGGGCGGCGCGCTCTACCTGTTCCTGCGCGGCACCCAGGCGGTGAGCCAGGGCGCGTATTTCACCCGGCCACCACGGGAACTGATCGAGCGCCTGGACCTGCTGTTCCAGGGCAAACCGCCACCACCCAAGGTCGAACCGGCTTGGGAACAAGGAGTCCTGCTATGAGCCTCTCGACTATGCCGTTGGAGGCACTGGCACCGCTGGACCGCGCTGACGACCTGATGCACCTGCTTGCGCGCTGGGTCGAGCGTGGCTGGTTGCGGGCGCTGGACAAGGCGTTCGTGGGCTTTCTCCACGAACTCGACCCACAGGCCGATCCCCTGGTGCTGCTGGCTGCGGCCCTGACCAGTCACCAACTGGGCCACGGTCACGTGTGCCTGGACTTGTTCGAAACCTTGAGTGCCCCGGATTTCGCCCTGTCGCTGCCGCCGGAAGGTGACGTGCAGAGCGGCGTGATGCTGCTGCCCTCGCAACTGCTTGATGGCCAGGAAGGCGCCCATTGGTGCCACGCCCTGGCGGCGAGCCCGCTGGTGGCGCTGGCCGTCGATGGCAGCGCGGCAGCGCAAAGCCGGCCGCTGGTGTTGTCGGGCAAGCGCCTGTATCTGCGACGCTACTGGACCTATGAGCGGCGCATCGACAGCGCACTGCGCCAGCGCCTGGCTACCCAGGAAGCCATTTTGGCCGACTTGCCTCAACGCTTGAATGGCCTGTTCGACCAGGCGCCGCCGGAGGGTGTGGTCGATTGGCAGAAACTCGCCTGTGCCCTCGCCACGCGCGGCGCGTTCAGCATCGTCACCGGCGGTCCCGGCACCGGCAAGACCACCACCGTGGTGCGCCTGCTGGCATTGTTGCAAGCGCCGGCAGTGGAGCAGGGCACGGCGCTGCGCATTCGTCTCGCGGCGCCTACCGGCAAGGCGGCGGCACGCCTGACCGAATCCATCAGCCAGCAAGTGCGTTCGCTGCAAGTGTCTGACGCGGTGCGCGAAAAAATCCCCACCGAGGTCACCACCGTGCATCGCCTGCTGGGCAGCCGTCCCGGCACCCGGCATTTTCGCCATCACGCGGGCAACTTGTTGCCGCTGGATGTGCTGGTGGTCGATGAAGCCTCGATGATCGACCTGGAAATGATGGCCAACCTGCTGGACGCCTTGCCACCCCATGCGCGGCTGGTGCTGCTGGGGGACAAGGACCAATTGGCCTCGGTGGAAGCCGGCGCGGTGCTCGGCGACTTGTGCCGGGATGCCGAGGCTGGCTGGTACAGCCCCCACACCCGGCAATGGCTGGAACACGTCAGCGGTGAAAGCTTGGCGGGCAGCGGCCTGCAGGAAGACCTCGACGCCAGTCATCCCCTGGCACAACAAGTGGTCATGCTGCGCTACTCCCGACGTTTCGGCGAAGGCAGTGGCATCGGTCAGTTGGCACGCTGGGTCAACCAGCAGAATCCCGAACAGGCCCGCCAACTGCTGGACGCCGGCAGCCATGACCTGTTTCGCCTGAGTCTCAAGGGCGAGCATGACCGTGCCCTGGAGCGCCTGGTGCTGGACGGGCAGGGCGCCGATGCCCACGGCTATCGTTATTACCTGAACCTGTTGCGCACCTCGCGCCCAGCGGCCGAGACACCCCGCGACGACCCGCGCTGGACCGACTGGGCGCGCCAGTTGTTACAAGCCTTCGATGCCTTCCAACTGCTGTGCGCGGTGCGTAAGGGGCCCTGGGGTGTGGAAGGCCTCAACCAGCGCATCACCGCCGCGTTGCTCAAGGCCCGGCTGATCGACAGCGACCAGCAATGGTACGAAGGCCGTCCGGTGCTGATGACCCGCAACGACTACGGCCTGGGCTTGATGAACGGCGACATTGGTATCGCCTTGAAATTGCCCGAAAGCGACGGCGGTCCGCAGGTGCTGCGTGTGGCTTTCCCGCGCAACGATGGCCAGGGCGGGGTGCGTTTTGTCCTGCCGAGCCGGCTCAATGACGTGGAAACCGTCTACGCCATGACCGTGCACAAGTCCCAGGGCTCGGAGTTCGCCCACACGGCCCTGATCCTGCCGGATGCGTTGAATCCGGTGTTGACCAAGGAGTTGATCTATACCGGCATCACCCGGGCCAAGGATCGCTTCAGTTTGATCGAAACCCGTGGCGGGGTTTTCGAGGAAGCAGTACGGCGCAAGGTGAAACGTTTGAGTGGGCTGATGTTGGAGTTGGGTGCGTAATGGGGTGGGAAAAACCTGACCGCTGTGTAGGTTTTTTCTTAATAAATGGCGGAATCTACCTAGGCCCCGCCTCGCTGGGGTTTCCGCCAATATGCTATCGTTGCGGCATCATCCCGAGAAGATCAAAGAGAATCGCTGCATGAACGTGGCTGTCTCGCCCGCAGAGCGTAGTTGGAGCTGGAGACGAATGCTGCTGTTGGCCGTTCTGTGCTTTGTCACGCCTTTGGCTTTTGCCCAGGTGTCCACTGCCAGTGCAGCCGACCAGCGAGCCCAGGCAGTGACCCAAGTGGTACTGGGGATTCTCAGCTACGCCCGTTGGCCGGTAGAGCCCGCCCAACTGCGCTTGTGCATCGTTGGCCCGACCCAATACACCGATGACCTGGTCAAGGGCACCACCCAGGCCACCGGCCGGCCGGTGGTGGTCCAGCGTCTGCTGGCGGATAACCCTGCCATCGTCAACGCCTGCGACGCGCTGTATATCGGCAAGCTCACCCCTGAGGAGCGCAGCCGCCTGTTCTCCGCGCTGATCGGTCATCCGGTGCTGAGCATCAGCGAAGGCGGCGACCAATGCACCGTAGGCAGCCTGTTCTGCCTGCGGGTGAGCGATGAGCAGGTATCGTTCGAGGTCAACCTCGACTCCGTGGCCCGCAGCGGTGTGCGCATTCATCCCAGCGTCCTGCAATTGTCCCGTCGCCGAGCGCCGGAGCCATGAGGCTGCGCACCGCCACAACCCGCCCCACATTACGCTCGGTCCTTGGTCGCGGGCACCTGAGTGTGGCGTTGCTGGCAGTGGGCATGGCCAGTGTGTCCCTGACCCTGCTCGGTGTGCTGGCCCTGCGGGTCTACGCCGATCACAACCTGCACCTGATCGCGCGCTCCATCAACTACACCGTGGAAGCGGCAGTGGTGTTCAACGACCGCGTAGTGGCCACCGAGGCCCTGGCGATGATCGCCTCCACCGAAGAAGTGGCCGAAGCCCGGGTGTTGGATGTGAACGGCGTCACGCTGGCGCACTGGGTGCGCCCGGAAACAGGGGTGCTGTCCAAGGTGGAGCTGGAGCTGGCCCATTCGCTGCTTGAAGAGCCCATCAGCCAACCGATCCTGCGCGATGGCAAAAAAATCGGCACCGTCGAGTTGAGTGGCCACGGCGGTAGTCTGTTGCGCTTTTTGCTCAGTGGCCTGGCCGGGATCATCGTCTGCACGGCCCTCAGCGGCTGGGTGGCGATCTACCTGGCGCGACGCATGTTGCGCGGCATCACCGGCCCACTGCACCGCCTGGCCGATGTGGCCCACGCCGCGCGCAGCGAACGGGCTTTCGACCGGCGTGTGCCGCCGGCGCAGATTGCCGAACTCGACAGCCTGGGTAATGACTTCAATGCCCTGCTCGACGAACTGGAAGCCTGGCAAACCCACCTGCAAAGCGAGAACGAAACCCTCGCTCACCAGGCCAGCCATGA
Source organism: Pseudomonas sp. FH4 (assembly GCF_000510915.2). Lineage (NCBI taxonomy): Bacteria > Pseudomonadati > Pseudomonadota > Gammaproteobacteria > Pseudomonadales > Pseudomonadaceae > Pseudomonas > Pseudomonas sp. FH4. The sequence goes on from NZ_AOHN01000035.1 coordinate 10,748, forward strand.
CAGCCTGACCGGACTGCCCAACCGCGCGTTCTTCGAGGGCAGGCTGATTCGCGCGTTGCGCAGTGCGGCCAAACTCAACGAGCGGGTGGCGGTGCTGTTTCTCGACAGCGACCGTTTCAAAGACATCAATGACAGCTTTGGCCACGCCGCTGGCGACGTGGTGCTGGTGGCGGTGGCCGCGCGGGTGCGTGCGCAACTGCGCGAAAGTGACCTGGTGGCACGCCTGGGCGGTGACGAATTCGCCATCCTGCTCTCACCCCTGCACAAGCTCGAAGATGCCCAGCGCATCGCCGACAAAATCATCGCCAGCATGGACCAACCCATTCCGCTGCCGGGCAACACCCAAGTGTTGACCTCACTCAGTATCGGCATCGCCGTTTATCCCGATCATGGCGCCACTCCCGGCGCCCTGCTCAATGCCGCAGATGCGGCAATGTACCAGGCCAAACGCCTTTCCCAGGGTGGCCAGCACACGGCGGAGTCGGAGCACTCTGTCGCCAATGTTCAACACAGGAGTTGATCCCTTGTTTGCTAACACACGCGTTCTCTTTATCACCTTGTTTATCGCCCTGCTGGCGCTGAGCGGCTGCCAGACCGCCCCGCCCAAAGGCCTGACACCCGCACAAGTGGCGGTGCTCAAGCAACAAGGCTTCGAACTGACTGACGAAGGCTGGGCATTTGGCCTGTCGGGTAAAGTGCTGTTTGGCAGCGACGTCGAAAAACTCAACAAGCCCAGCACTGAAATCGTCGAACGCATCGGCAAGGCCCTCTCTGGCGTAGGCATCGAACGCGTGCGCGTAGACGGCCACACTGATGCCTCGGGCAAGGAGTCCTACAACCAGCAACTGTCCCTGCGCCGGGCGAAAAGCGTTGGCAAGGTCTTGGTCGCCGTGGGTATGAAGGAAGAAAATGTGCAACTGCGCGGCCTGGGCAGCAGCGAGCCGGTAGCGCCCAACACCACAGTGGCGGGGCGTACCGAAAACCGCCGGGTATCGATTGTGGTGATCGCCGACTGAGCCAACAGCTCGGTCTAAATTTGAAATACGTTCAACTGTGGGAGCGGGCTTGCTCGCGATAGCGGTAGTCCTGCTAGGGAAGCATCGCCTGACACGCCGCTATCGCAGGCAAGCCAGCTCCCACACTTATTTGTGCTGACCCAAAATTCTGCACCCGCCGCTGCTCAACTGTGGGAGCTGGGCTTGCCCGCGATAGCGGTAGTCCAGCCAAGGACGTGTCTACTGACCCGCCGCTATCGCGAGCGAGCCCGCTCCCGCATTTGAATTGCGGAGTACAGGAAATAAGATCCGCTTAACTGCTCGGTGTCATTGCCTGAGTCAAGTCATCTACCACTGCCTTTCCCATCTCGCACAGAAAGTGCGCAGCCCAAGCGTACTGCTCGCTTTTTGTATCCATGGCAGCTTCCATCGAGAGTGTTTTTGCGTAATAGAGCAAGGTGGATGCATGCTCTAGCGCCTCGGGTAAAGGCATGCCGGCATTGACACGAAACAAGGGGTGATTGCTCTCGCTGTAGTCGCCAAATGAGACTGCGCCGATAGTCGTGACAGAGAAAAACGGTGGGTCGGGGGTGATTTTTTTCATGATCTAACTCCGCATCGGTGTGGACCGCCCATCTATGTCGCTAAACACAAAAGGGTGGCAGCTGTACGCAGGTTAGCGAACCGGGATACGGAACCGGCAGACCCGAAGGTCTCCCACGCACAGCCGCCATAGCAGAATAGACCTAGGTACTGAAGGCTCTATCTATACTTTTGAAGCGCTGTTGCGCCGAATCTACAGGTCGCTAAACCTGATCGCTGATGTGCAGCGACCCGGGGAGGCTAGTGATCCAAATGGTACGGCGCAATAGGGCGGATATTCTCTAGGAATCATCCTGCGATTTAAAGGGGATTTTCGTTGATGGCCCTTTGAGTTTCACAAACAACCTTTTCAGTTCTCCATTAGATCTGGAACGCGCTTATTTGGGCGTAGTTTTGCGGGTAAAACATGTAGGCGACTGAGCGGTAATTATTGAGGGTATCCGCGAACCTAACAATTTAGGTCTGTGTCAACTTACCATTGGTTAGTTTTCTCTACATTAACTGCGTGTCGTTTGAGTTTTAGGTGTGATGTGTGAAGGGTAATGAAATAGAGTCGGTTTATTTCCAGCTAAATTTTATGTCGCCGATAATGTCATTTTGCGTGATTAAAGGCATTTCTGGGCGAATTGGAGAAATTTTTGATATGGAGTTTGCAATTGCCCCGAGTTGCTGCGTGCAAAGGTGCGCATATTCTAAAGAGTCACGAGAGTCTGGTGTGTTCTCTATAATGTTTTTTAAGCGTGCAAAGTCCAGGTCTGGGTCTTGAAAGTATCGACCAGTAACGCGTTCCTTTGTTAAACTGGCAGGGTTACCCGGCAGCGGTAATTTGATGGCTGGTAGTAATTCTCCATGTGGCATCTCAATGGTGCGTGTGACGGCAAATAGAGTTCTGCCTGCATTTGCTAAGGGGGCTACATGTACTACTAGATCTCTATATGCTCCAAGTTCAAAAAGCCATTGTCCTGGCTGAGCAGAGGCTCGGAGTTCTTTACCTGCCGGATCGGTGGGAGGGTATTGTTTCCACCTTTTCAAAAGGCCGTTCAGAGTGGTTATTTTATTAGCGTCAGAATCCATGGGTTTTATTATTATTTCGTAATAGAATTCAGATAAGTAATCTCTAAGTACGCAGGCGTCAACGAGGAAAGACTGTAGTGCTAAGTAGCATAGGGACGTGTACCCATCGAGGAACTGTTTGTTGGCTAAAAATGGCGTCTCCCGCAGACGGCTGTTTAGTTGCTGCTGGTAAACCTCCGAGAGCTGTCGAAGTCTCCATTCACAGGCTCGAAGTTGGTGTGCAATTCGAGAGGATATATCGTAAATAAGCCCCTTGCTCTGCTTAAAGGCTGAGTTGGCAATGAATGACCATTCGTTGCATTGTTCATTACATAACCATAGCGGATGTGAAGCGAGGTTTTTCGATCGCCATTGTGGTGGGTTGAATCCATTGACCTCGTCATCGGTAGTGTAGAAGTCGCAGCCAATTATATTAAGACCTAAGCTCTTAACCTCAGAGTATAGGCTGCCAAAGCTTTTTAATGTAATTACAAGGCTTCGGTTGCTAACCGTGTTAGGGCGGCAAGTGGTTTTGGGGTCACCACCACTGAGAATCCGGCCACCTCCATGTAAGTGAAGCTCACGCAGCACCATTGGCCATTCCATGTAGTTCTCCTTTCGACTTGTGAACGGTTAGTGGCAGAAACCTTACACCTGTGCCTATATGTGTCAAACGTATCTTCGAAGCGCTCTCAGGTTAAATAAATCTGGTATCAACACCTGACACAAAACCTTGAAAAAGGCCTGTCGACCTCTCTACGGTGCGGCCACCTGATTCCTTGCCGGCCCGATTAATCGACGAACTGCATGTTGTGGGTTTCCCCCATCAACAACCCCTGGTTCTGTTCCGTCACCTCGCGGATGTAATCCCACAACAGCGTAATCCGCTTCAACTTCCTCAAATCCTCCCGGCAATACATCCAGAACTGCCGCGTAATAGTGATCTCCTCCCCCAACACCGGCAGCAACCGCGGATCCTGCGCGGCCAAGAAGCACGGCAATATCGCCAGTGAACGCCCCTGCTGCGCGGCCACGTACTGCGCGATCACGCTGGTGCTGCGCAGGCTGGCGCTGGCGCCCGGGATCACATTGGCCAGGTACAGCAGCTCCGAGCTGAACGCCAGGTCATCCACATAGCTGATAAACGGATGCTCGGTCAGGTCGGCGGGGCGGCGGATGGGGGGGTGTTGGTCGAGGTAGTCCTGGGTCGCGTACAGCTGCAGTTTGTAGTCGCACAGTTTGCAGCACACGTAGGGGCCGTGTTCCGGGCGTTCCAGGGCGATGACGATGTCGGCTTCGCGCTTGGACAGGCTGATGAAGTGGGGCAGGGGCAGGATATCCACCGAGATCGCCGGGTAGGTGTCGACGAAGTGGCTCAGTTGCGGGGTGACGAAGAAACTGCCGAAGCCCTCGGTGCAGCCCATGCGCACATGCCCGGACAACGCCACACCAGAGCCGGACACTTGTTCGCAGGCCATGTGCAGGGTGCTTTCGATGGACTCGGCGTAACCCAGCAAACGCTGGCCTTCGTTGGTCAGGACAAAGCCGCTGGTGCGGGATTTTTCGAACAACAGGGTGCCCAGGGATCCTTCCAAGGAACTGATGCGCCGCGACACGGTGGTGTAGTCCACTGCCAGGCGCTTGGCGGCGACGCTGGCCTTGCGGGTGCGCGCTACTTCGAGGAAAAACTTCAGGTCATCCCAGTTCAGCGACCCCAAGGATGTGATGTTTTTTTGCATGTTGGACCGGCTTTTATGTGGGTTCTTATTGGATGTTTGCACATCTATACTCCAAAAATCGTCCGAACGCCTCATCCTCAAGGCGCTTCACGCCTTGGCTCTCTGCATAACTACAAGATCTGGAGACCACAATGAACGCATCGCTTACGTCTGCCGACACCACCGTGAAACAGGCCAAACTGTTGATCAACGGTGAATGGGTCGAGTCCAAGACCACCGAGTGGCAAGACATCGTCAACCCGGCGACCCAGCAAGTCCTGGCCCGTGTGCCCTTTGCCACGGCCGATGAAGTCAACGCTGCCATCGACGCCGCCCAGCGCGCCTTCCAGACCTGGAAGCTGACGCCAATCGGCGCGCGCATGCGCATCATGCTCAAGCTACAGGCCCTGATCCGCGAGCACTCCAAGCGCATTGCCGCAGTGCTCAGCGCCGAGCAGGGCAAGACCATTGCCGACGCTGAAGGCGATATTTTCCGTGGCCTGGAAGTGGTCGAGCACGCCTGTTCCATCGGCACCCTGCAAATGGGCGAATTTGCCGAGAACGTGGCCGGTGGTGTCGACACCTACACCCTGCGTCAACCGATCGGCGTGTGTGCTGGCATCACCCCGTTCAACTTCCCGGCAATGATCCCGTTGTGGATGTTCCCGATGGCCATCGCCTGCGGTAACACCTTCGTGCTCAAGCCTTCGGAGCAGGATCCACTGTCGACCCTGATGCTGGTGGAGCTGGCGCTGGAGGCTGGCGTGCCAGCGGGCGTGCTGAACGTGGTTCACGGTGGCAAGGATGTGGTGGACGCACTCTGCACCCACAAAGATATCAAGGCCGTGTCCTTCGTTGGCTCGACCGCCGTCGGCACCCACGTCTACGACCTGGCGGGCAAACACGGCAAGCGCGTGCAGTCGATGATGGGCGCGAAGAACCACGCCGTGGTCCTGCCGGACGCCAACCGCGAACAAACCCTCAATGCCCTGGTCGGCGCCGGTTTCGGTGCTGCCGGTCAACGCTGCATGGCCACTTCGGTGGTGGTGCTGGTGGGCGCCGCCAAGCAATGGCTGCCGGACCTCAAGGCCCTGGCGCAGAAACTCAAAGTGAACGCCGGCAGCGAAGCCGGAACGGACGTTGGCCCAGTGATTTCCAAACGCGCCAAGGCACGTATCCTCGACCTGATCGAAAGCGGCGTGAAAGAAGGCGCCAAGCTGGAGCTGGACGGGCGCGGCATCCAGGTGCCGGGCTTCGAGCAAGGTAACTTCGTCGGCCCGACCCTGTTCTCGGGCGTGACTACCGACATGCAGATCTACACCCAGGAAATCTTCGGCCCGGTGCTGGTGGTTTTGGAAGTCGACACCCTCGACGAAGCTATCGCCCTGGTCAACGCCAACCCGTTCGGCAACGGCACTGGCCTGTTCACCCAGAGCGGTGCGGCGGCGCGCAAATTCCAGAGCGAAATCGACGTCGGCCAGGTGGGCATTAACATCCCGATCCCGGTGCCGGTCCCGATCTTCAGCTTCACCGGTTCCCGTGGTTCGAAACTCGGCGACCTGGGCCCGTACGGCAAGCAAGTGGTGCAGTTCTACACCCAGACCAAAACCGTCACCAGCCGCTGGTTCGACGACAGCAGTGTCAATGATGGCGTCAACACCACCATCAACCTGCGTTGATCAAGGAGACGACCATGAAGATTGCATTTATCGGCCTGGGCAACATGGGCGCGCCCATGGCCCGCAACCTGATCAAGGCCGGCCACGCGCTGAACCTGTTCGACCTGAACCAGACGGTGCTCAACGAACTGGCCGCGCTGGGCGGCACTATCAGCGCGTCGCCGCGGGATGCAGCGCAGGGCGCCGAGCTGGTGTTGACCATGCTGCCGGCCGCGGCCCATGTGCGCAGCGTCTGGCTGAATGAAGACGGCGTGCTTGCCGGCATCGGCAAAGGCGTGCCTGCGGTGGATTGCAGCACCATCGACCCGCAAACCGCGCGTGACGTAGCGGCTGCGGCAGCCAAACACGGCGTGGCGATGGCTGATGCACCGGTCTCCGGCGGCACCGGTGGCGCCCAGGCCGGGACGTTGACCTTTATGGTCGGCGCCAACCCGGAACTGTTCGCCACCCTGCAGCCGGTGCTGGCGCAGATGGGTCGCAACATCGTGCATTGCGGTGATGTGGGCACCGGGCAGATCGCCAAGATCTGCAACAACCTGCTGTTGGGGATCAGCATGGTTGGCGTCAGCGAGGCCATGGCCCTGGGCGATGCCCTGGGTATCGACACGCAAGTGCTGGCCGGCATCATCAACAGCTCCACCGGGCGCTGCTGGAGTTCCGACACCTACAACCCATGGCCGGGGGTGATCGAAACCGCGCCGGCCTCCCGGGGTTATACCGGCGGGTTTGGTGCCGACCTGATGCTCAAGGATTTGGGCCTGGCGACTGAAGCCGCACGCCAGGCGCACCAGCCAGTGATCCTGGGCGCGGTGGCGCAGCAGTTGTATCAATCGATGAGCCAGCGCGGGGACGGGGGCAAGGACTTCTCGGCGATCATCAACAGCTATCGCAAACCCCAGTAAGGGATTTTCCGGGAACCCGCGTCGGGCGGGTTCCCGGTTTTTTCGTGGTCAGGCAAACACGAAATACTTACGCACCGTCTCAACCACTTCCCACGTGCCCGTCATGCCGGGCTCTACCACAAAGATATCCCCAGCCCGCAGATGGATCGGCGCCAGGCCGTCCGGGGTGATCACGCAGTAGCCTTCCTGAAAGTGGCAGTATTCCCACTTCACATATTCCACCCGCCATTTGCCGGGGGTGCAGATCCAGGTGCCCATGATCTTGCTGCCGTCTTCGCTGGTGTAGGCGTTGAGGTTGACGGTGTGCGGGTCACCTTCGAGCTTTTCCCATTTACAGGCGTCCAGTACCGGCAGGGGGTGGGTATCGCGCAATACGGTGATTGGCTGGGACATGATGGCTCCAAGGCAGGAAAGGGAAAGGTGAACCCTATAGCGCCGGGGCGAATGCCAGTGGTCTGAACTCGACATCGGGATGCCCAGAAGCGCATTGGAATACGATCTTAAAACCTGCACAGCCCCCCTGTAGGAGCGAGCTTGCTCGCGAAGAACTTGAGAGCGCCGCGTTTACCTAGCAAACACGCGTTATTGTTGACGTCCTTCGCGAGCAAGAACTAGGCGTCCCCCTCGCTCCTACAGAAATCAGAATCCGCTTAACTGACTGGCATTAGGGCAAGCCCGCTCCCACATTTGATCTGCGGCGGCTGATGGATCCGTTCAATAATCGGATGTTTCTTCGCAGTAAGTGCGAAAGAAATCCTGCCGGGCGCTGGAAATCGCAAGAATATTTACCGCTGGCCCTCGTATCATTCACTTTAGAAACAACCGAGAGCCTCGTATGAATCCAATAAAAACGTGGTGGGACATCAGCCCGCCCTTGAGCACCGCCACCCCGACCTGGCCGGGCGATACGCCATTCCAGGAAGAGCGCGTCTGGCAGTTCGGCCCCGAATGCCCGGTGAATGTCGGGCGCATCACCCTGTCGCCCCACACCGGCGCCCACGTCGATGCGCCGCTGCACTACAGCGCCGACGGCGCACCTATCGGCGAAGTGTCGCTGGACGTGTATATGGGCCCGTGTCGGGTGCTGTATTGCCTGGACAGCGGCGCGCTGGTGCAACCGGAGCAGTTGCAAGGCCGCCTGGACAACCTGCCGGAGCGGGTTCTGCTGCGGACTTATCAACAGGCGCCGCTGACGAGCTGGGATTCGAACTTCACCGCTGTCGCCAAGGAAACCGTCGAGCTGCTGGCCAGCCTCGGCGTGCGCCTGATCGGCATCGACACCCCGTCCCTGGACCCGCAACAGTCCAAGACCATGGACGCCCACAACGCCGTCGCCCGTCATGGCATGGCGATTCTCGAAGGCATCGTCCTCGACGACGTGCCGCAGGGTGATTACGAGTTGATCGCCCTACCGCTGCGTTTTGCCAACCTCGATGCCAGCCCGGTACGAGCAATCCTGCGCCCGCTCAAGGAGCCCACGCGATGAGCCAGTGTCCTTTCTCCCCTGATTACCAGCCGCCGGAAGAATGGCATAACGCTGAGCTGAATTTTTCCGAGTCGATGAGCTACGGCGATTACCTGGACCTGGGCAAAGTGCTCACGGCCCAGCACCCGCTGTCGCCGGACCACAATGAAATGCTGTTTATCATCCAGCACCAGACTTCCGAGCTGTGGATGAAGCTGATGCTGCACGAGCTCAAGGCTGCCCGTGAACACGTGCGCCTGGGTGAGTTGGCGCCGGCGTTCAAGATGCTGGCGCGGGTGTCGCGGATCTTCGACCAACTGGTACACGCCTGGGCGGTGCTGGCGACCATGACGCCGTCGGAGTACAAGGCGATCCGCCCGTACCTGGGGCAGTCGTCGGGCTTCCAGTCGTTCCAGTACCGGGAAATCGAGTTCATCCTCGGCAATAAAAGCGCGGCACTGTTGCGGCCTCATGCGCATCGCCCAGAGCTGCTGAAGGAACTGCAAGTGGCGATTGCCACGCCGTCGCTGTATGACGAGGCGATCAACCTGATGATCAAGGCGGGCCTGGCGATTGACCCGCAACGCGCGCAACGCGATCCGACGGCGCCTACGGTGCATGACGAATCCGTGGAAGCAGCGTGGCGCGAGGTGTATCGCGATCCGAACCGGTACTGGGACCTGTACCAGTTGGCCGAGAAGTTTATCGACCTGGAAGACTCGTTCCGCCAATGGCGCTTCCGCCATGTGACCACGGTGGAGCGGATCATCGGCTTCCAGCCGGGTACCGGCGGCACCGAGGGCGTGGGCTACCTGCGCAAGATGCTCGACACCGTGCTGTTCCCCGAGCTGTGGCGAGTGCGTTCAACGCTCTGATTGAAACCCAACAAAAAGCCCCGGCACTCATCGAGTACCGGGGCTTTTTGTTGGTAGTGTATTCCTGTTGTGGCCCTGTTCATGTGGGAGCCGGGCTTGCCCGCGATGCAGGCGGCTCGGTCGTTCAGTTAGACCGAGGCGCCTGCATCGCAGGCAAGCCAGCTCCCACACAAGCCAGCTCCTACCAGGTTATTGCGCGACGGCCAAGGCCTTGGCCTTTCTCGACCGCAACCAATACGCCGCAAACAGAATCCCCACCCACACCGGCATCGCATACACCGACGGGCGCATGTCCGGAATCGCCAGCATCACGCCCACGATCACCAGCATGAACGCCAGGCACAGGTAGTTGCTGAACGGGAACCAGAAGGTCTTGAACGACGGCACCACGCCTTGTTCGCCCATGGCTTTGCGGAACTTGATGTGGGTCAGGCTGATCAGCGCCCAGTTGATCATCAGCGAGGCAACCACCAGCGCAAACAACAGCACCAGGGCATCCTTGGGCGCCACGTAGTTGATCACCACGCACAGCAGCGTCACCAGGGCCGAAATGCCCAGGGCACGCAGTGGCACGCCTTGCTTGTTGAGTTTCATCAGCGCCTTGGGCGCGTCGCCTTGCTCGGCCAGGCCGAACAGCATGCGGCTGTTGCAATACACGCCGCTGTTGTACACCGACAGCGCGGCGGTCAGCACCACGAAGTTGAGGATGTGCGCAGCGGTGTCGTTACCGATCAGCGAGAAGATCTGCACGAACGGGCTGGCGCTGTAGGCATCGCCCGAGGCGCCGAGGGTTTGCAGCAGTTGATCCCATGGGTACAGCGACAGCAGCACGGTCAGTGCGCCGACGTAGAAAATCAGGATCCGGTACACCACCTGGTTGATCGCCTTGGGGATCACTTTGCGCGGCTCGCTGGCTTCGGCTGCGGTAATACCCACCAGCTCCAGGCCACCGAACGAGAACATGATGAAGGCCATGGCCATCAGCAGGCCCATGCCGCCATTGGGGAAGAAGCCGCCGTGGTCCCACAGGTTGCTGATCGACGCTTGCGGGCCGCCGGTGCCGCTGAACAGCAGGTAGCAGCCGAGCACGATCATGCCGATGATCGCCACCACCTTGATGATCGCGAACCAGAACTCGGTCTCACCGAAGAACTTCACGTTCAGGGTGTTGATCAGGTTCACCGCAATGAAGAACACCACGGCACTGACCCAGGTCGGTATTTCCGGCCACCAGAACTGGATGTACTTGCCCACGGCTGTCAGTTCGGCCATGCCCACCAGTACATACAGCACCCAGTAGTTCCAGCCGGCGAGGAAGCCGGCATACCCGCCCCAGTATTTGTGGGCGAAGTGGCTGAAGGAGCCGGCGACCGGTTCCTCGACGATCATCTCGCCCAGCTGGCGCATGATCAGGAACGCGATGAACCCGGCTATCGCATAGCCCAGGATCATCGACGGCCCCGCCGACTTCAGTACCCCGGCCGAACCGAGGAACAAACCCGTACCAATCGCCCCTCCCAGGGCAATCAGCTGAATATGCCGGTTTTTCAGGCCACGCTTGAGGCCCACCGGGTTAACCATGTCATCCGCCATTAACATTCCCTTCTACTTGTTTTTTTCAGGGTTGATCCTGCACGCCAGACCCGCCCCTCACTGCTGAGGGGTCAGATATTACTCTCGGTAAACTTTTCGTAATACAGCTGAACGCCATCAAGTGCCTGATCTTGCAGCCAGTTCTTGATGGATTCGACCATTGGAGGGGGGCCGCATACGTACATATCGGCCGAACTGTCCCGCAATTCGGCCATGTCGAAATGCTCGGTCAGATAGCCACGTTTGCCGGTCCACTGCGGCGATGGGTCGCTGAGCACTTCGGTGTAGCGAAATCCCGGGATTGATTCGGCATAGGCCTGGATGCGCTGCGCTGCGCACAAATCTTCAGCGCTACGTACGCCGTAATACAGATGCACCGGTTGCTCGCAGCCGCGCTCGGCCAATTCGTCCAGCATCCCCAGCAGCGCCGACAACCCGGTACCGCCAGCCACCAGTACCAGCGGCTGGGTCACGTGGCGCAGATAAAACGCGCCCAGGGGGGCCTCCAGTCGCAGTTCATCGCCGACTTGGCAGCGTTCGCGGATGTAATTGCTCATCACCCCGTCCGGCAGCAGGCGGATCAGAAACTGCAAACGGTTGCTCGGACGGTTGGCAAAGGAGTACGAGCGCTGACTATCGGAGCCGGGAATCGACAGCCGGGCGTACTGGCCTGGTAGAAAATCCAGGCCCTGCTCAAGCTGCAGCGACAAAATCGCGGTGCTGGCCGACACCTGTTGCACCGCGCACACCTTGGCGCTGAGCTGCACCGGCCCTGGCGCATTGCACAGGCTTGAATCGAAATCGAAGTAAAACGCCGCGTCGGATTGGACCCGGGTCTGGCAACTGAGCATCTTGCGTTGTTGCAGGTCGTGGCTGGAAAGCGCCTCGTCGTCGACATAGTCCTGGCTGTAGTCGCCGGACTCGCAGCGCCCCTGGCAGGTGCCGCAGACACCTTCGCGGCAATCGAGGGGGATCTTGATCCCGTTGCGCAGCGCCGCATCCAGCAGGATCTCGTTGGCGCCCACCGGGAAGAACAAGGTCTTGCCGTCGGCAAAACTGAAGGCCACTTTGTGATTCATCCACCGTTCTCCATGGATTGGGTAATACCTGTAGGAGCGAGCTTGCTCGCGAAAAGCGTTAACGATGGCGTGGGCATCCTGAATGCCCGCGGCGCCCTTGGGTTTTTCGCGAGCAAGCTCGCTCCTACAGTTGGGGGGGACTGTTAGAGGTGGTAGAAATCCAGCACCGAGTTGATGGTGTCGTTGAGCAGCAGCGCATGCTTGCGCGTGATCAGCCAGCTGTCGCCATGGGGCTTGAGGCTATAGGTGGCGTGGCCATAGAACTGCTCCGACATCGCCAACCGATAAAACAGCGTGTGCCAGTTCAGCCGCACCTCCAGGCAGCCGTCTGCCAGCTCGCTAACCCGCACGTTATTGATCAGGTGCAAGGTGCGCGGCATCGGCGTTGCGGAAGCCGCCTTGCCGGTGCGCAGGCGGAATACCCGGTCTTCCAGGCCCGAACGGTTGGCGTAGTAGATCAGCGACATCTCGCGCTTGGGGTCGCGGGTGTAGACGTGTTCCGAATCCCATTGCGGCAGGTGGAACTCACTCTGCGGGTCGAACAGTTGCACATAGGCATCCCAGTCCTGGGCGTCGCACAGCTCGGATTTACGGTAGAAAAACTGCTCGATCTGGTACTGCAATTGCGCGCTCATCATTTCACCTCGTGCAGTTTCAGGGCTTGGGTGTCGAGACCGTCCAGCAGGAATTTCTGCCAGTTGCGGTGCTGGTTGACGTACAGCCCTTCGTGGGTGAATTCGGTGCCGGTCATCGCAGGTGTAATGCCAATGGCTTCGCTGTTGGGCGTCGGCCCGGTTGCCCAGCGATGGCTGCCCCGGGAGATATCGCTCCAGCGTTCCAGGCGGCCCTGGAAACCGCGCTGGGCTTCGCGAAACTCCACCAGGTCGTCCGGGGTGCCCATGCCGGACACGTTGAAGAAGTCTTCAAACTGGCGGATCCGGTTCTCGCGGTCGGCGTCAGACTCGTGCTTGACCCCCAGGCACTGGCTGATGATCTCGGTCTTGTTCCACGCCACCGGGCGGATAATGCGCAGTTGTGAGCTGATCTGGTCGAGGAAGAACAGGCTCGGGTAGACGTTCAGGTTGCGCAGGCGGTGCATCATCCATTCGGCCTTGGCCTGGCCATGCTCTTGCACCAGGCGCGGCATGATGGTGGCGTAGCCCGAGCGCACGCTGGGGTTGGGCATGTCGCTGAACAACACGCTGTGGCCGTTGTTGAAGGCAAACCAGCCGTCATCGGTATTGGCATCGCCGGCGCCGAGCTTGCTGTAGTCCAGGGTGCTGCCGGAGGCGCTGCCGTTTTCGGTGTTGACCTGCTGGCGATGTTGCACGGTGGCCACGTAGTTATAGTGCACGGTGCTGACGTGGTAGCCGTCCAGGCCGTTTTCGTTCTGCAGCTTCCAGTTGCCGTCGTAGGTGTAGGCCGACTTGCCGGGCAGCACTTCCAGCTCACCGGTGGCCGACTGCGCGACCATCATGTCGAAGAACACTTTGGCGTCGCCGAGGAAGTCTTGCAGGCTGTCGGTGCCCTGCACGTCGAGGCTGATAAACACAAAGCCCTTGTAGCTCTCGATGCGCGCCTTCTTCAGGCCGCGGGTGGCCTTGTCGAAACTTTCCGGGTATTCCCCCGGCGCCTTGACCTTCACCAGGCGACCATCGCTCTTGTAGCACCAGGCGTGGAACGGGCAGGTGAAGGTGGACTGATTGCCCTTGCCGACGCGGGTCAAGGTGGTGCCGCGATGCTGGCAGGCGTTGATCAGGGCATTGAGCTGGCCTTCACCGTCGCGGGTGATGATCATCGGCTGGCGCCCGGCGCGCAGGGTCACGAAGTCATGGTTGTTGGCCAGTTCGCTTTCGTGGCAGGCGTAGATCCAGTTTTTCTCGAAGATCAGTTCCATCTCCAGGTCGAACAGTTCGGGCTCGGTGAACATGTCACGGGCGATGCGGAACACTTCGTCTGCCGGGCGAAAATCCAGGCAGCTTTCGATAAAGGTTTTCCACTGCTCGACGCTTCTTGCACCACTCATGGGAGGCACCTTTTTGTTGGGTGGCTAATCGGTGGTCCATTAGAGGCGGGCAGGAGGGCGGCCAGCTATCCGCTTAGTCGGGGAAGATGGGCCGCATAGTTGGGGAGCAAGTACCCACTTGGGTGCAACGACGCAGGGGAATGCGCTACTGTCTTGCCTGGCATTTGTCGCAAAAGCCGGCTTCTTATCCACATAGTCGGCGCTTGCTATCCACCCAGTGGGCAAGTGCCTGGCGTGGCGCAGAACTTGCCTTGATCCACCGGACGCGCCGTCAGAGCGCGCTGGCCACAACCGCCGTGAGTGCAACCTGATGAGTAGCCATACACGCGATATCCGTATTGAACGTTTCGACCTTGAAGGCGCCCGCAGCTGGATGTCCGGCATCTGCGGGCCCCATCGGCTGGAAACCACCACCCCGGAACGCCTGCGATTCCACCACAGTGCCAACGTGTTCAAGTCCCGCGCCACTACGCTTGGGGTGATCGAATACGGCACCGACGTGACCATTGATATCGAAGACGCCGAACACTTCAGCAGCTACAGCCTGAGCCTGCCGCTGGTGGGCGAGCAGGAGTTGAGCAAGGGTGGCCAGCGCCTGAGCTCCAACCGCGACCAGGGCGTGATCATCTCGCCCAATGAACACCAGGTGCTGGCGATTTCGGGGGACTGCCGCAAGCTGCAAGTGGTGATTACCCGTGCGGCGATGAGCGAAACCCTGGAGGGTCTGCTGCAGCGCCCGATTGATGCGCCGCTGCGCTTTGAGTCGGTGATGGATGCGGTGCAGGGCGCACCGGCGGCGTGGTGGCGCATGGCGCGGCACTTCATCGCGGAGCTGGAACACAGCAGCGAACTGTATGACCAGGCCGCCTTCACCCGTGACCTGGAAAGCTCGCTGATCAAGGGCCTGATCCTGGCCCAGCCGAACAACTACTCCGAAGAATTGCGCGACGTGCTGGGGGTCAAGTTGCCCCACTATCTGATCCGCGCCCGCCAGTACATCCACGCCAACGCCCGCGAAGCGCTGCACCTGGAAGACCTGGAGGCGGCCACCGGCGTATCACGGTTCAAGTTGTTCGATGCGTTTCGCAAATACTTCGCCCTGTCGCCCATGGCGTATTTGAAAAAGTACCGCCTGAGCGCAGTGCGCCAGGAAATTCTTGAACACGGGGCCACCCGCACCATCTCCGAGATCGCCCTGGGCTGGGGCTTTACCCACCTGGGAAGGTTTTCCGCCGAGTACCGCAAGCTGTTCGACGAGTCCCCCAGCCAGACCTTGCAGCGCAACGATGCCCGACGCATGCGCGGTGCCTGAACACACTGCAGATCAAAATGTGGGAGCTGGTGTTTGGGAGATTTCAGATCAGCTCTTCAACCAATTGCAGGCAATGGCTGAGTCCCGGCGACTGGTCATTAATCCGCCGGCTGAGAATGATCGGCGAAGTCGCCGTGGCCTCGACAATCGGCGTATAGCCGATATCGGCCCGATGCAGCATCTGCACCGAGGCCGGCACCAGCGTCACGCCCATGCCCGCGCCGACCAGGCCGATGGCGGTCTGCAATTCATTGGTCCATTGCGCCACCTTGATCGCCAAGCCATGGGTGTCGAACAGTGCGATCACATGGTCGGCATAACTGGGGCGTGGGTTGCCGGGGTAGAGCACCAGTGGCTCGGCGGCCAGTTGCGCGAGCGTTACCGGCGCGCCCAGCAGCGGGTGCCCGGCGGGCAACACCGCGACCAGCCGATCCTCTACCAGCACGCGCTGGACGATGGCCGGGTCATCAATGCGAATCCGCCCGAAACCCACATCGATACGCCCGGCCTTGAGCGCTTCGACCTGTTGCAGGGTGGTCATCTCCGCCAGCCCCAGCTCCAGCTCCAGCGCGTCATGGCTGCGCAGGCGGCGAATCAGCTCCGGCAGTACGCCATACAGGGTCGAGGGGGCAAAACCGATGCCCAGCCAGGTCTTCTGCCCCAGGCCAATGCGCCGCGTGTTATCGCAGGTCTTGGCCAGTTGCTCCAACAGCACATTGGCGTGTTCATAGAAGTACCGCCCGGCTTCGGTCAGCCGCAGTGGCCGGCCACGCTCCAGCAGGACCACGCCCAATTCATCCTCCAATTGCTGGATCTGCCGGCTCAACGGCGGCTGGGCAATGTGCAGGCGTTCGGCAGCACGGGTGAAGTTCAGGGTTTCCCCCAACACCTGGAAGTAACGCAGGTGGCGCAGTTCCATACGGATTCCTCTCATACCTTGAGGGTATTGTTCGAGACCAATTCTATATTGGAAGCCAACAACAATGGGCGACAGAATCAGGCTAGACCTATAAAGAACCCAACGGGTATTGCCATGCCGATTTGTGCCATCGAGTCGATCGAGACCATCATCGTCGATCTCCCCACCATCCGCCCGCACAAGCTGGCGATGCACACCATGCAGAACCAGACCCTAGTGATCATTCGCGTGCGTTGCGCCGACGGCATCGAAGGGATTGGCGAGTCCACCACCATCGGTGGCTTGAGCTACGGCAACGAAAGCCCCGACAGCATCAAGACCAATATCGACCAACACTTTGCGCCGCTGTTGATTGGCCAGGACGCCAGCAACATCAATGCGGCCATGTTGCGCCTGGAGCGCAGCATCCGTGGCAACACCTTTGCCAAGTCCGGTATCGAAAGTGCCTTGCTCGATGCCCTCGGCAAGCGCCTGGGGCTGCCCGTCAGCGAACTGCTCGGCGGCCGCGTGCGCGATGCCTTGCCGGTGGCGTGGACCCTGGCCAGCGGCAACACCGCAAAAGACATCGAAGAAGCCGAGAAGATGCTCGACCTGCGCCGCCACCGGATCTTCAAGTTGAAGATCGGCGCCGGGGAAGTCAGCCAGGACCTGGCCCACGTGATCGCGATCAAAAAGGCCCTGGGCGAGCGCGCCAGCGTGCGGGTCGATGTCAATCAGGCCTGGGACGAAGCCGTGGCCCTGCGTGCCTGCAAGGTGCTGGGCGACAACGGTATCGATCTGATCGAGCAGCCGATCTCGCGCAATAACCGTGGCGGCATGGCCCGGCTCAACCTGTCGAGCCCGGCACCGATCATGGCGGACGAATCCATCGAGTGTGTCGAAGATGCCTTCAACCTGGCCCGCGAAGGTGCGGCCTCGGTGTTCGCGCTGAAGATCGCGAAAAACGGCGGCCCGCGCGCGGTATTGCGCACGGCGGCGATTGCCGAGGCGGCAGGTATTGGCCTGTATGGCGGCACCATGCTCGAAGGCGGGGTCGGCACCCTGGCGTCGGCCCATGCGTTTCTCACTTTGAACAAACTGGCCTGGGACACCGAGCTGTTCGGGCCGCTGCTGCTCACCGAGGACATCCTCACCGAGCCGCTGCTGTATCGCGATTTCCACCTGCATGTCTCGACCGCCCCGGGTTTGGGCCTGGCCATTGATGAGGAGCGCCTGGCGTTCTTCCGTCGCGACAAACATTAAGAGGACGCCTGCGATGTTGTTCCACGTAAAAATGACCGTCAACCTGCCCGTCGATATGAACCCCGAGCGCGCGGCGGCCCTCAAGGCCGACGAAAAGGCCCTGGCCCAACGTCTGCAAGCGCAGGGCAAATGGCGCCACCTGTGGCGTATCGCCGGGCTGTACGCCAACTACAGCGTGTTCGATGTCGACAGCGTGCAGGAACTGCATGACCTGCTGATGCAACTGCCGCTCTATCCCTACATGGCCATCGAAGTGAATGCCCTTTGCCGGCATCCGTCGTCGATCCGTGAGGATGATCGCTGAGCCTGTCTAGCCACCTAATAATTACAAGATGAGGATTGCACCATGTCCATTCGACTGTCCCAGACTGCCCACGCCCAACGCTTCCTCGAAGAAGCCAGCGGCAACCTCAATGACGCCGGCAACCCACGGGCCAAGGCGCTGATCTACCGGATCCTGCGCGATACGGTGAACATCATCGAAGACTTGGAAGTGACCCCGGAAGAGTTCTGGAAGGCGGTCAACTACCTCAACGAGCTGGGCAAGAACCAGGAAGCCGGGTTGCTGGCCGCAGGCCTGGGCCTGGAGCATTACCTGGATATGTTGATGGACGCGGCCGACGAGGAAGCCGGCAAGTCCGGCGGTACCCCGCGCACCATCGAAGGGCCGTTGTATGTGGCCGGCGCGCCGCTGTCCAAGTACGAGGCGCGACTTGACGATGGCCTGGATGCGGCCGTGCCGTTGTTCATGCGCGGGCAGGTGCGCGATGTCGATGGCAAGCCATTGGCCGGGGCGATTGTGGATGTGTGGCAGGCCAATACCGGCGGCACTTACTCCTGGTTCGACCCGACGCAATCGGAGTTCAATCTGCGTCGTCGGATCGAGACCGATGCCCAGGGCAACTACCGCTTTCGCAGCATCGTCCCGTCCGGCTACGGCTGCCCACCGACCGGCCCGACCCAGCAGTTGCTCGATCAACTGGGGCGTCACGGCCAGCGGCCGGCGCATATCCACTTCTTCATCTCGGCACCGGGGCATCGGCACCTGACCACGCAGATCAACCTGTCGGATGATCCGTACCTGCATGATGACTTTGCCTATGCCACGCGGGATGAGTTGATTGCCGAGATTCGTTTCAGCGAGGATCAACAGCTGGCGCGCGAATTTGGCGTGGAAGGCAAGTTTGCGCAGATCGACTTTGACTTCGAGTTGCAGCCAGCGGTGGCATCGGTCGAGCAAAAACGCATGCAACGCGTACGCGCCCTCGAAGACTGAATGCAGTAAAAAAATGTGGGAGCGGCGGTGGAGCTGGTTATTTGCGTACGACCAGATCCAGCACCTCATCCCGATCCTTGATCTTCTGCAGCACGATCTCCGACCGAATATCCATCACCCCCGCCGTGCGGTTCAGGTGGTTCACGATAAAGTCGGAGAAGTGCTTGAGGTTGCGCGCCTGCACCCGCAGCACATAGTTGCTGGCGCCGGTGATCACATAGGCGCTGGCCACTTCCGGCCAGCCCTGGACCTTCTTGATAAACGTCTCGTGCCAATCCTCCACATCCTGGCGTAGCGACAGGTGGACGATGGCCTCCAGCTCGATGCCCAACTGCTCGGCATTGAGCACCGCGCGATAACCGCTGATCACCCCCTCACTCTCCAGCAGGCGCAAACGGCGCAGGCAGGCGGATGGCGACAGGGCGACTTTCTCCGCCAGTTCCTGGTTGCTGATACGGCCATCCTGTTGCAGGAAATGCAGGAGGCGCAGGTCGGTGGCGTCGAGAATCATGCTTAGAATTAATCCGCGTATTTGGAGGTTAAATTCGAATTTCCTACAGCTTATTAAGCCAGTTGTAGCGCACTTTGCACGAAAATTCTGCAAATCTTCGTTCATTATTTGGTCCATCGTCACCTATAAAAACAGGACTTTCCATGACCAGCCGAAACCATTGCCAGACCCTCGACGCCCAGGACCCGCTGGCGCCATTGCGCGATCAATTCGCCCTGCCGGAAGGCGTGATCTACCTTGACGGCAACTCCCTTGGGGCGCGTCCGGTGGCGGCGCTGGAGCGGGCGCAAGCGGTGATCGCCGAGGAGTGGGGCAATGGTTTGATCCGCAGCTGGAACAGTGCCGGCTGGGCCGACCTGTCCCAGCGCCTGGGCAATCGCCTGGCGCCGCTGATTGGCGCGGGCGAGGCTGAAGTGGTGATTACCGATACCACCTCGATCAACCTGTTCAAGGTGCTCAGCGCCGCCTTGACCGTGCAGCGTCAACGCCAGCCGCAGCGCAAAGTGATTGTCAGTGAGGCGAGCAACTTCCCCACTGACCTATACATCGCCGAAGGCTTGGCCGCGCTGCTGCAACAGGGCTACTCCCTGCGCCTGGTGAACAGCCCCGAGGAACTGCCGCAAGCCATCGACCAGGACACGGCGGTGGTGATGATCACCCACGTCAACTATAAGACCGGCTACATGCATGACATGCAGGCGCTGACCGCCCTGAGCCATGAATGCGGCGCGCTGGCAATCTGGGACCTGGCGCATTCGGCGGGCGCAGTGCCGATCGACCTGCACCAGGCCGGCGCCGACTACGCCATTGGCTGCACCTATAAATACCTCAACGGCGGCCCGGGCTCCCAGGCGTTTGTCTGGGTCAACCCGGCGCTGGTGGAGTTGGTGACACAGCCGCTGTCGGGCTGGTTCGGCCATAGCCGCCAGTTCGCCATGGAGTCCAACTACGTGGCGGGCAAGGGCATCACCCGCTACCTGTGCGGCACCCAGCCAATCACCTCGCTGGCGATGGTCGAGTGCGGCCTGGATATCTTCGCCCAGACCGACATGGCCAGCCTGCGCCGCAAATCCCTGGCGCTGACCGACCTGTTTATCGAACTGGTGCAAAGCCGCTGCGCCGCCCACGACCTGACCCTGATTACCCCGCTCGACCATGCCAAGCGTGGCAGTCATGTCAGCTTTGAACACCCGCAAGGCTACGCCATCGTCCAGGCCCTGATTGCCCGTGGCGTGATTGGTGATTACCGCGAGCCGAAGATCATGCGTTTTGGCTTTACCCCGCTGTACACCAGCTTCACCGAGGTGTGGGATGCGGTGCAAATCCTTGGCGAAATCCTCGACGGCAACACCTGGGACCAACCGCAATTCAAAGTGCGCCACAGCGTCACCTAAGAACACCACAAAACCCATGTAGGAGCTGGCTTGCCAGCGATGCAGGCACCTCGGTATGTCAGTGATACCGAGGCGATTTCATCGCAGGCAAGCCAGCTCCCACAGGTGCTTGGTCAGCAGTAACCATCACAATAATAAAGGGGCACGCCACGTGACCACGCCAGACAACGGCTTTGCAGCAATCACCAATCGCGAACTGGGCCTGCGGCGCCAGCTCACTTCCGGGCAGATGAGCATGATCGCCATCGGTGGCGCCATCGGCACCGGGTTGTTCATGGGCAGCGCTTACGCCATCGGTTATGCCGGGCCCAGCGTGCTGGTCAGCTACGCCATCGGCGCGTTGATTACCTTGTTGTTGATGGGCTGCCTGGCGGAGATGACGGTGGCTCATTCCACCTCTGGCTCCTTTGGCGCCTACGCCGAGTTCTATGTCAGCCCATTGGCCGGGTTCCTGGTGCGCTATGCCTACTGGGCAGCGATTGTGCTGGCGGTGGGCGCCGAAGTCACGGCGGTGGCGATGTACATGAAGTACTGGTTCGCCAACGTGCCGGAATGGGTGTGGATCGTCTCGTTCTCCAGCGTGCTGATCGTGCTCAACGCCATCAGCGTGAAGACGTTCGGTAACTTCGAGTACTGGTTCTCGACGATCAAGATCAGCGCCATCGTCGGCTTCATCATCCTCGCGGTGTATGTGGTGTTCGGCTCCGGCAACCCGGATTACGGGGTGCAGAACTACACGGCCCACGGCGGGTTTTTCCCCAATGGCCTGAGCGGTATGTGGATTGCCGTGATCGTGTCGATCTTCAGCTACTTGAGCGTGGAGATGATCGCGGTGGCGGCGGGTGAAGCCGCCGACCCGGAACAGGCGGTGAAAAAAGCCTTCCGCGCCACGATTGTGCGGCTGGTGGTGTTCTACCTGCTGACCCTGGCGCTGATGCTGGCCATCGTGCCGTGGAACCAGGCCGGGCAGAGCCAGAGCCCGTTTGTCACGGTGATGCAGACCATCGGCATTCCCGGCGCCACCGGGGTGATGAACTTTGTGATCCTGATTGCCGCGTTGTCGGCGATGAACAGTCAGCTCTACATCACCACGCGCATGATGTTCAGCCTGTCCCGCGCCGGTTTTGCACCAAAATCCATGGGCGCCCTGAGCAAAAGCGGGATCCCGCTCAATGCCCTGCTGCTGTCCAGCTCGGGCATCGCCCTGGCGACCCTGCTCAATGTGGTGTACCCGGAAAGCTCCTTCACCCTGATGATGGCCATCTCGATGTTTGGCGCGATCTTCACCTGGTTCATGATCTTCCTCACGCACCTGTTCTTCCGCCGTTACCGCAAACGTCACGGCGGGCCGAAGTTGTCGTTCCAACTGCGGCTGTTCCCCTACAGCACGCTGTTGGGGCTGGTGCTGATGGGCGCGGTGATGATCACCACGTTCTTCACCGAGGCGTTCAAGATGACCCTGGTGTTCGGCGTGCCGTTCCTGTTGATCCTGTCGACGGTGTATTACGTGTTCTTTCGCAAGCGCCGCCCAACTCCTGTAGGCGCGAGCGTGCTCGCGAAAAACCCGAGCGCGCCACGTTAAACCTGCAAGCCCGCGTTATCGTTGACGACCTTCGCGGGCAAGCCCGCTCCTACCGTGAGTGCGTTCAGCAGGGCAGTGGCATAACCCGGCAACTGCTCGAACGACCGTGCGCACAACAGCAGTTTGCGACAGGCCCAGTCCTCCGTCAGGGGTTGGGCCTGCAATTGCTGGGCGTGGGGCCAGCGCTGCAACGCCGCCTGCGGCACAATCCCCAGCCCTGCGCCACGGGCGACCATGCGCATCACCCCATCAAACCCGTCGGCGCGCACCCGTGTCTGCAAGCGAAAACCTGAGTGCAGCGCCTGTTCTTCCAGGTACACCGCCAACGCGCTGTTGGCGGCCAATCCCACATAGTCGTGGAGCAAACTGTCGATAAAACTCACCGGGCCCGCCGCCAGCGGATGACCTGTGGGCATGATCAGCACCAGCGGGTCATCGCGAAACGGCCGGGTCTGCAAGCCGTGGGTGTCCACCGCATCGGAAATGATCCCCAGGTCTGCCGCGCCCTGGCGCAAGGCGTGGGTGATGCGCAGGCTGGGCAGTTCCTGCAGGTCGATATCGAGGTTGGGATGGGTGCAGAGAAAATCCGCCAACAACTCCGGCAGGTATTCACTGAGGGCTGTGGTGTTGCACAGCAGGCGCACCTGGCCTTTGACGCCGTTGGCGTATTCGGCCAGCTCTTGTTGCAGGCGCTCGGCCTGTTGCAACAACAGCCGGGCATGACGGGCCAGGGCGTTGCCAGCGGCGGTCGGGGTCACGCCGCGCCGGCCGCGTTCCAGGAATGCGACGCCTGCCGAGGCTTCCATCGCCCGGATGCGCGCACTGGCGGCGGCCAGGGACAAATGGCTGCGGGCGGCGCCGGCGGTGATATTGCCGGTGTCGAGGATGTGCAGGTAGAGGCGCAGGTCGATCAGGTCAAAGTGCATGGCTGGAAATTCCGATAGCGTTCTCAGCCTCACACAAAACAAGAGGCTGCCTCAGTATATGGCGAATTTCCAACCCCACGCCAACCCCGCACAATCCCCCCATGACGACCTTCCTCGCGTTCTACCAAAACCTCGGCCCAGCCTTGACGTTGCTGGTGATCGGCACCTTCCTGCTGGCCGGCATCGTCAAGGGTGTGATCGGCCTGGGCCTGCCCACCGTCGCCATGGGCCTGCTCGGTCTGGCTATGTTGCCGGCGCAGGCTGCGGGCCTGCTGATCATTCCCTCGACCATCAGCAATCTCTGGCAACTGGCCTTCGGTGGGCACTTGGGCGCATTGAGCAAACGCCTGTGGCCCATGCTCCTGCTGATTTTCCTCGGCACCGGGCTCGGTTCGCTGTGGTTGGGCATGGACGGTGGTGCATGGGTGGTGCGGGCATTGGGCGGGGCATTGCTGGTGTATGCCCTGTGCGGTTTGTTTCTACCGGCGTTCAGCGTGCCTGCGGCCGCCGAGCGTTGGCTGGGCCCGGTGTGTGGCCTGCTGACAGGGATCATCACCTCGGCCACCGGCGTCTTCGTGATCCCGGCCGTGCCCTACCTGCAAGCACTGGGCTTGAGCCGTGACCAACTGGTGCAGGCGCTGGGCCTGTCCTTCACCGTCTCCACCCTGGCCCTGGCGGCCGGGCTGCTCTGGCGCGGTAACCTCGGTGCTGGCGAACTCAATGCCTCGCTGTTGGCGCTGGTACCGGCGCTGCTGGGCATGTGGCTGGGGCAAAAGCTGCGCCAGCGCATCAGTGCCGTGCTGTTCAAGCGCGTGTTCTTCATCGGCATGGCGGCCTTGGGTGGGCATCTGTTGATGCGTGGTTGAAGCAATAATCAAATAGCTATTCGTGCGTTTAAGTCAAAAGCGTTTTGCCGATCCACGGCTTATTCACCCGAGGGGTTGCCGGTAGCCTGCGCTCATACATTTTCAGCCTTCAGGTTAACCCCCCATGAAAAAAGTTCTGTTGCTCAACGGTGGTAAAAAATTCGCCCACTCTGACGGTCGCTACAACAACACCCTGCACGACGCCGCCCTGGCCGTGCTGGACCGTGGTGGTATCGACGTGAAAGTCACCCATATCGACGCCGTCTATGACGTCGCTGAAGAAGTCGCCAAGTTCCTCTGGGCCGACGTGATCATCTACCAGATGCCCGGCTGGTGGATGGGCGCACCGTGGATCGTCAAGAAGTACATCGACGAGGTGTTCACCGAAGGCCACGGCAGCCTGTACGCCAGCGATGGCCGCACCCGTTCCGATGCGTCGCAGAAATACGGCAGCGGCGGCCTGATCCAGGGCAAGCAATACATGTTGTCGCTGACCTGGAACGCGCCGCAGGCGGCCTTCGACGATCCGAGCGATTTCTTCGAAGCCAAGGGTGTGGATGCGGTGTACTTCCCGTTCCACAAGGCCAACCAGTTTCTCGGCATGAGTGGCCTGCCGACGTTCCTCTGTGTGGACGTGATGAAACGCCCATCCATCGAAGCCGATGTGCTGCGCTACGAGCAGCATCTGGCCCAGGTGTTTAACCTGGCGCTGTAATACGGCTAGTATCCACGCAGCCGTATTCACGAGGATTCACGTTGAAAGCCCGATCCGATGAGCTACAGATCTTTGTCTGCGTGATTGAATGCGGGTCGATTTCCGCCGCTGCCGAACAGGTCGGGCAGACGCCTTCGGCGGTCAGCCGTAGCTTGTCGCGGCTTGAAGCCAAGCTCGACACCACCCTGATCAACCGCACTACGCGGCGCATGGACCTGACCGAAGAGGGCAAGTACTTCTTCGAGCAGGCCAAGCTGATCCTGGCGCAGATGGAGGAGTTGGAGGAGCGCCTGTCATCGCGACACCAAACCCCCTCCGGGCGCTTGCGGATCAACGCCGCATCGCCGTTCATGCTGCATGCCATCGTGCCGTACGTCGCTGAGTTCCGCCGCCTGTACCCGGATATCCAGCTGGAGCTCAACAGCAACGACCTGATCATCGACCTGCTGGAGCAGAGCACCGATATTGCGATCCGCATCGGCACCCTGGCGGATTCGACCCTGCACGCCCGCTCCCTGGGCTGCAGCCCGCTGCATATCCTCGCCAGCCCCGCGTACCTTGCGCAACACGGTACGCCGAGCACAGTGGCCGAGTTGGCGAACCACACGTTGCTGGGCTTCACCCAGACCGAAACCCTCAACCACTGGCCGCTGCGCCATGTGCAGGGTGATCGCTGGCAGATCGAACCGGGCATTGCCGCGTCCAGCGGTGAAACCCTGCGCCAGTTGGCGCTGGAAGGGCAGGGGATCGCCTGCCTGTCGCATTTCATGACCATCGAAGACATCAACGCCGGCCGCTTGCAGACGGTGCTCGCCCCGTTCAACAGCGGTTATCGCCAGCCGATCAATGCGGTGTACTACCGCAACTCGCAACTGGCCCTGCGTATCCAGTGCTTCTTGGACTTTATCCAGGAGAAGTTGGCGCGCTACGCCGACTAGCTGCGCTTTGCGCATTTGCGTACCATTCCCGGCCTCACTCCCCGCCACTCCCCGGTATACCCATGAAGCTCTCTCGTCTGCGCGCCGACGCCCTGGCCGGACTGACCACGTCTTTTGCCTTGCTGCCCGAATGCATCGCCTTTGCTCTGGTGGCCCACCTCAACCCGCTGATGGGGCTCTACGGCGCCTTCATCATCTGTACCTTGACCGCGTTGTTCGGCGGTCGGCCGGGGATGGTCTCGGGGGCGGCGGGGTCGATGGCGGTGGTGATCGTCGCGCTGGTGGTGCAACACGGGGTGGAGTACTTGCTGGCGACGGTGTTGCTGGGCGGCCTGATCATGATTGCCTTCGGCCTGCTGCGCCTGGGCAAACTGGTGCGCATGGTGCCGCACCCGGTGATGCTCGGTTTCGTCAACGGCCTGGCGATCATCATTGCCCTGGCGCAACTGGAGCATTTCAAGAGTGGTGAGGCCTGGCTCAGCGGCACGCCGCTGTATGTGATGACGGGGCTGGTGGCGGCCACCATGGCCATCGTCTACCTGCTGCCGCGCCTGACCCGCGCGGTACCGCCGGCGCTGGTGGCGATTCTCGGCGTGGGGCTTGCGGTGTACCTGCTGGGCTTGCCCACCCGCACCCTGGGCGACATGGCCCATATCGCCGGTGGCCTGCCGACCTTCGCGCTGCCGCAGATTCCCTGGACCCTGGAAACCCTCGGCATCATTGCGCCTTACGCGTTTTTGATGGCGATGGTGGGGTTGCTGGAAACCCTGCTGACCCTGAACCTCACCGATGAAATCACCGAGACCCGCGGCTACCCCGACCGTGAAAGCGTGGCCCTGGGCGCGGCGAATATGGTCAGCGGGGTGTTTGGCGGCATGGGCGGCTGCGCGATGATCGGGCAGACGGTGATCAACCTCAGCTCGGGCGGGCGCGGGCGTTTTTCCGGGGTGTTTGCCGGGGTGATGATCCTGCTGTTTATCCTGTTTCTGTCGCCGCTGATCGAGCGCATTCCCCTGGCGGCGCTGGTGGGGGTGATGTTCGTGGTGTCCCAGCAGACCTTTGCCTGGGCGTCGCTGCGGGTCATCAACAAAGTGCCGCTCAATGATGTGCTGGTGATCATTGCGGTGACGGTGATTACAGTATTCACCGACCTGGCCACCGCGGTGCTGTGCGGGATTGTGATTGCCGCGCTCAATTTTGCCTGGCAACAGGCCCGCGAGCTGTATGCCGATGAACATCTGGAGGCGGATGGCAGCAAGCTCTACCGCTTGCACGGCACCTTGTTCTTTGCCTCGACCACGCCGTTCCTCAACCAGTTCGACCCGGCCAACGACCCGCAGCAGGTGACACTCGATTGCCGGCACCTGAGCTTTGTCGACTACTCCGCCATCGCGGCGTTGATGACCTTGCGCGAGCGCTACAGCAAGGCTGGCAAGCACCTGCGGGTGCTGCACTTGTCCGAGCGCTGCAAGAAATTGCTCAAGCGCGCGCGGGTGCAGCACGACTGATCCACCCACCCTGTAGGAGCGAGCTTGCTCGCGAAAAGCGTCAACGATCACGCGGGCTTTCTGGATACACGCGGCGATCTCAGGTTTTTCGCGGGCAAGCCCGCTCCCACAGGGATCAAGGTCCGACGAGATTTTCCAGTTCTTCGGCGCGGGTCTGGGTCATGTCCAGCACACAGCCGGAGCCGTTGATCTGATCGATGCTACCGCCGGTCGCGGAGCCGGCGAAGGCGCAATTGGCATCGCGGTATTTGATCCACAGGCGCTGCACAGCCTGCAATTGCTGCCTGCGCGGGCCTTGCTGGGCCTGCAGCGCGGTCTTGTAGGCGCTGTTCAGGCGCTTGTCCTGGATCTTGGTTTCCTGGGCGTTGCAGCCGACTATCGCGCCGGTGTTGCTGGCGTTGTCCAGACACTTTTGCAGCGCCGGGCTGCTGGCCGCTGCGGTGCCGGACAAGGCCAGCAATAGCGCGCTGGCGGCGAGGGTTGTGCGGTTCATGGTGGATTTCCTGAGGGGATTCGATGCGCAATCTATGACCGGAAAGCGGCAGTCGAGTTTCCCGTACCCACTACAGCCTGCATGTAAGAACTATCCCCCGATTTTCATCTTTGCTCTGCGGGCATGTCCCAAAGCGACAGCGCTTATCCGTTCGCGAAAATTACTTTCATAAAATTTGAAAATATTCCTCGGTAATGATTTATGAGTTTCACAACCAATTCGACGTGACCCTTTCCGAGGAGTACCGCATGGCCGCATCACCGGGCATCTGGCTGTTGGCATACGCTGCCATCGCCATCATTGCATTGATCGTGCTGATTGCACGTTATCGGCTCAATCCGTTTATCGTTATCACCTTGGTGTCCATTGGCCTGGCGCTGCTGGCCGGGATGCCGGCGGATACGATCATGGGCTCCTATGAAGCGGGTGTCGGCAAGACCCTGGGGCATATTGCGCTGGTGGTGGCCCTGGGCACGATGCTCGGCAAGATGATGGCCGAGTCCGGTGGTGCCGAGCAGGTGGCACGTACCCTGATCGACCGCTTCGGCGAGCGTAATGCCCATTGGGCCATGGTGTGCATTGCCTTCCTGGTGGGGCTGCCGTTGTTTTTCGAGGTCGGTTTTGTATTGCTGGTGCCGATTGCCTTTACCGTGGCCCGGCGCGTGGGTGTGTCGATCCTGATGGTCGGCCTGCCGATGGTTGCCGGCCTGTCAGTGGTACATGCCCTGGTACCACCACACCCGGCGGCGATGATGGCGGTGCTGGCGTACAACGCCTCCGTCGGGCAGACCGTGCTGTATGCGATTTTGATCGGCATCCCTACCGCGATCATCGCCGGCCCGGTGTACGCCAAGTTCATCGTGCCGCGCATTCACTTGCCTGCCGAGAACCCGCTGGAGCGCCAGTTCATCGAGCGCGAACCACGCACCCGTCTGCCAAGTTTTGGCCTGACCATGGGCACGATCCTGTTGCCAGTGGTGCTGATGATGATCGGCGGTTGGGCCAACCTGATCTCCACGCCGGGCACTGGCTTCAACCAGTTCCTGTTGTTTATCGGCAACTCGGTGATCGCCTTGCTGGTGGCGACCCTGCTCAGCTTCTGGACCCTGGGCCTGGCCCAGGGCTTTAACCGCGAGTCGATCCTCAAGTTCACCAACGAATGCCTGGCACCGACCGCCAGCATCACCTTGCTGGTGGGCGCGGGCGGTGGCTTGAACCGGATCCTGGTGGACGCCGGCGTGACCCACGAAATCCTCGGCATGGCCAATGCCTTCAACCTGTCGCCGCTGGTGATGGGCTGGTTGTTCGCCGCGCTGATGCGCATTGCCACCGGCTCGGCCACTGTGGCCATGACCACCGCTTCGGGCGTTGTCGCACCCGTGGCCCTGGGCCTGGGTTATCCACACCCGGAATTGCTGGTGCTGGCGACCGGTGCTGGCTCGGTGATCTTTTCCCACGTCAACGACGGCGGCTTCTGGCTGATCAAGGAATACTTCAATATGACGGTGATCCAGACCTTCAAGACCTGGACCGTGCTGGAGACTTTGATTTCGCTGGTCGCCTTCGGTCTGACCTACGGCCTGTCTCTTGTTTTATGAGCCTCATTTTGTAACCTGGAGACCCCATGGACATCCTCTACCAGATCCGCGCCCGCCAGGATTCCTTCAGCGCCGGTGAAGGGCGTATCGCCCGGCTGATGCTTGACGATGTGGGCTTCGCCGCATCCGCCAGCCTGGAAGAGTTGTCCCAGCGCGCCGAGGTCAGCACCGCCACCTTGTCGCGCTTTGCCCGCAGCGTCGGTTGCCGTGACTTGCGTGACCTGCGCCTGCAACTGGCCCAGGCCAGCGGCGTAGGCAGCCGTTTTCTCGATCCGGCGGGGTTGCCCGAACAATCGGCGTTTCATCGCCAGATCCTCGGTGATATCGAAGCGACCTTGCGCCAGCACCTATCGGGCTTCAACCAGGCCGCTTTTGTCGATGCGGTGAACCTGTTGGGCAAGGCGCGGATGACCCACGCGTTCGGCATGGGCGGCCCGTCGAGCCTGTGCAGCGACGAGTTGCAGGTGCGCCTGGTGCGTTTGGGTTATCCGATTGCGGCCTGCCATGACCCAGTGATGATGCGCGTCACCGCCGCGACATTGGGACCGGAGCATGCGCTGATCGTCTGCTCCCTGACTGGCCGCACGCCCGAGTTGCTGGGCGTGGTGGAACTGGCCCGCAACTACGGTGCTCGGATTGTCGCCATCACCCTGGCCGATTCACCGCTGGCGCAATTGGCCGACGTGCTGCTGCCACTGCAACCGGCCGAAACCAGTTTTATCTACAAACCCACGGCGGCGCGTTACGGCATGCTGCTGGCCATTGATGTACTCGCTACCGAACTGGCTCTGGCCTTGCCGGACGACAACCAGGAACGCCTGCGCCGGATCAAGCTGGCCCTGGACGACTATCGCGGCGGCCCTGACAGCCTGCCGCTTGGAGATTGAGATGAAGTACCACACGCTGATCCGCCAGGCGCTGATCATTGATGGCAGCAACACACCGGGGTATGTCGCTGACGTGGGTGTGCGTGATGGGCGTATCGAGAAGGTCGGCGACTTGTCGGCGGCCCGTGGCGAGCATGAGATCGAGGCGAGTGGCCGCGTATTGGCGCCGGGGTTTATTGACGTGCACACCCACGATGACACCGTGGTGATCCGTCAGCCGCAGATGCTGCCCAAGCTTAGCCAGGGCGTGACTACGGTGATTGTCGGCAACTGCGGCATCAGCGCCTCGCCGGTCAGCCTGCGCGGTGATCCGCCGGACCCGATGAACCTGCTGGGCAAGGCCGAGGCGTTTGTCTATCCGCGTTTTATCGATTACCGCAGCGCCGTGGAAAACGCCCAGCCGGCGCTCAACGTCGCGGCATTGATCGGCCATACGGCGCTGCGCAGCAACCATATGGACGACCTGCAGCGCAGCGCCACGCCGACTGAAATCGCGTTGATACGTGTGCAATTGCAGGAAAGCCTTGAAGCGGGTGCCCTCGGTTTATCCACAGGCCTGGCCTACGCCAGCGCGTTCAACGCCGACACCGACGAAGTGCTGCAACTGAGTGAAGAACTGACAGCGTTTGGCGCGGTGTACACCACCCATTTGCGCAGTGAGTTCGAACCGGTGCTGGAGGCCATGGACGAGGCGTTTCTGATCGGCCGCCACGCCAAGGCGCCGGTGATTATCTCCCACCTCAAATGCGCCGGCGCGGGCAATTGGGGGCGCAGTCCACAGTTGCTGGCGTCCCTGGAACAGGCAGCCAAGACCCATCCGGTGGGCTGCGACTGTTATCCCTATGCCGCCAGTTCCTCGACCCTGGACCTCAAGCAAGTCACCGATGCCTTCCGTATCACCATCACCTGGTCGACGCCGCACCCGGAAGTAGGCGGGCGAGACTTGCAGGACATCGCCGCCGAGTGGGACGTTTCCCTGATGGACGCTGCCCGCCGCCTGCAACCGGCGGGGGCGGTGTATTACGGAATGGATGAGTCTGATGTGCAGCGTATCCTCGCCCATCCACTGTCGATGGTTGGCTCTGATGGCCTGCCGGAAGACCCATTCCCCCATCCGCGCTTGTGGGGCGCATTCCCGCGGGTACTCGGACATTTCAGCCGCGACCTCGGACTGTTCCCGCTACACACGGCGGTACACAAAATGACCGGCTTGTCGGCCGCACGATTTGGCCTGGCCGGGCGCGGTGAAATCCGCGAGGGGCACTGGGCCGACCTGGTGCTGTTCGACCCTGTACGGGTGCGGGATGTGGCCGACTTCAAGGACCCACAACGGGCTGCCGAAGGCATCGACGGGGTCTGGATCAATGGTGTGTTGAGCTATCAGGACGGGCAGGCGAACGGGCAACGGGCAGGGCAGTTTCTGGCGCGCTCCGGGGATTTGCGCCGGGGGTTTGATGTGCTGCGCTAGGGTTCTGTCATTTCTCTTGGCCGGGCCTTTATAGTGAGGGTTTCAGACAAGGAGCCAGCGCCATGCACTTAGGAAAAGTCACCCCGATCC
Source organism: Pseudomonas sp. FH4 (assembly GCF_000510915.2). NCBI lineage: Bacteria > Pseudomonadati > Pseudomonadota > Gammaproteobacteria > Pseudomonadales > Pseudomonadaceae > Pseudomonas > Pseudomonas sp. FH4. Next base: position 42,461 of record NZ_AOHN01000035.1, read on the forward strand.
TGCGCACGTTCGATGAGGCCAAGGCCCGGGAGTTCTACGTCGATTTTCTCGGCTTCAAGGTCGATTGGCAGCACCGCTTCGAGGACAACTTCCCGTTGTACCTACAAGTGTCGCGGGGGGACTGTGTGCTGCATCTGTCCGAGCATCATGGCGATGCGTCACCCGGCGCGGCGGTGCGGATCCAGGCCGAGGGGCTGGACGCTTACCTTGGGCAATTGCAGGCCAAGGATTATCGCTTTGCCAAGCCTGGGATCGAGCAAACCCCTTGGGGCACACGGGAGATGAGCATCAAGGATCCATTTGGCAATCGGCTGGTGTTTGTCGAGGAAGGCGAGGGCTGATTGACAAATTTCAGGCAATAAAAAACCGCCTTAGTAGGGCGGTTTTTTATTGCAATCCCAGTTAGCAGCTAGGGTTGCTCTCTCAAAAGACGCAATCGACTCGCAGGAATATTAGCGCTGTTCATATCGGCCTGCAAGATTGAGCGCTGATCGTTTTTTGAGCTTTTCTCGCGTCAACTCTGGCTGCAAAAGGCTGCAATAAATATCCCGTCCAATACTGGATATTTGACCACTGTTGGTCACACTTTTGGCCGAAATGTTGGTTAGGATCTTCCCCGTTCTGCGTTTGTCGCTTTTGGGGGCGTCGGGTACGCACGCGAATTCTGGACCGGCCGCCACGGGCTAGTAATCCGTGCCGGATTCATGCGGAAGGACCATTAGCCCGGCCACCTCAAAAGACGCAATCGACTAGCGTCCAAAGGCTCACGTGTTCCGGTAAGTGCGCTGGAGGTAAGGCCCAACTCAAGGAGGGCCGAGTATGCACGACGTACGTGGGACCTCGTAGTGAATTGCCTGCGTGTCTATCACGTGTGGAAATTCCTGCGAGACAGCTTCGATGACCGTTAAGGCCTGAGAAGCGGAGCCGCCCCGGTTTTGGCCGGGGCGGCTTTTTGTTTACACCCGGAAGTGGCTGACCATCTGCTGCAACTGGCTGCCCAGGCGTGCCAGCTCGACACTGGATTTGGCGGTCTCGTCGCTGGCGGTTGCGGTCTGTTCCGACACATCACGCACATTGACGATGCTGCGGCTGATTTCTTCGGCCACGGCGCTTTGCTGTTCGGCAGCGGCGGCGATCTGTTGGTTCATCGACTGGATGTTCGACACCGTGCGGGTGATGTTCTCCAGGGAGACGCCGGCCTTGCGGGTCAGCTCGACGCTGCTGTCGGTCAGGCTGCGGCTGTTGTTCATCACATTGGCCACTTGCTGGGTACCGTTCTGCAAGCCGGCGACCAGGCCTTCGATTTCCTCGGTGGATTTCTGCGTGCGCTGGGCCAGGCCACGTACTTCGTCGGCGACCACGGCAAACCCGCGCCCGGCTTCACCGGCACGGGCGGCTTCGATGGCGGCGTTGAGCGCCAGCAGGTTGGTCTGTTCGGCCACGGCCTTGATCACGTCCATCACGCTGCCGATCTTGTTGCTCTCTTGTTGCAGATGCGCCATGGCGTCGGTGGAGCGCGCCACTTCGTCGGCCAGGCGTTCGATCTGGGCGATGGCTTCGGCCACCACCTTGTCGCCTTCACGGGCCTGGCCATCGGCGGCGGATGCGGCCTGGGAGGCTTGCTCGGCGTTGCGCGCGACTTCCTGCACGGTGGCAGTCATCTCGTGCATGGCGGTGGCGACCTGATCGGTTTCGATCTTCTGGCTGTTGACCCCGGCGCTGGTCTGCTCGGTCACGGCCGACAGTTCTTCGGCGGCACTGGCGATCTGCGTGACGCCATCACGGATCCCGGAAATCAGCTCGCGCAAGGTCGTGCCCATGCGCTGGATGCCTTGTTGCAGCACACCCAGTTCATCACGGCGGGTCACCTGGATGTTGTGGCTCAGGTCGCCGGAAGCGATGCGCTCGACCACGGCCAGGGTTTCCCGCAATGGGCGGGTGATCTGCCGGGTGATGACCAGTGCGGCGATAATCCCCACCAGCAATGCCAGCAACGTGCTGATCAATTGCAAGCTACGGGCCCGGGCGCTTTCTGCGTCGCGGCGTTGCAGTTGGATGTCATACAGCGCTTCGCTGCGCGACACGATATCGGCGCCCTGCACGGTCATTTCCTGGCGGGCGAGGACGATATTGGCGTTGGCGGTTTTATACACTTGTAGCGCATTGCGGTAGGCGCCCAGGGCGTTTTCCAGGGCGTTCAGCTCGGTTTGCTGGGACTCACCGAACACGTTCTTCAAGCCTTTGAGGCCATTGATCGCCGATTCGATTTGCGCCACTGCACGGGCTTCGGTATCCGGGTTGACGTTGCCGGTGTAGCCGCGCACTTCATAACGGGCGACCTGGAACTCTTCCTTGGCGTGGTTGACGGCTTCGTACTGGGCGAAGCGCTCACTGCTCTCAGGCATCTGCCGCACGCTGCGGTCCAGGGCTGCAATCACCAGGCCGGCGGCGTCGGCGCGCTCGCCCATGGTTTGGCGTGCCGCATTGCCGTTACGGTAGGCCTCGCGCATTTTGTTCAGCGACTGCCGGTAGGCGGTGATGATGTCTTTCTGCTCGGTCAGCAGCTTGAGGTTTTCCGGGCTCTTGAAGCTGTTGATCAGCTGTTGCTGTTGTGCGGCAAAGCTGTCGAGGGTGGTCTGGACATTCTGCGCCACGGCTTCGTCACCGTTGGCGAGCATGTATTGCAGGCGCACGATACGCAGTTTGGTCAGCGATGCGTTGAGCTGGGTGATGTCGCTCATCCAGTTGCTGCGGTCGATCAGGCCACTGAGGCTGGTCCAGCCGGTCAGGGCCAGGATCGAGGTGAGCACCAGCACCAGGCCGAAGCCCAGGCCCAGTTTCAAGTTGACGCTGATGTTGCCAAACCATGTATTCATCGAGTTCCTCCAGGAACAGATTGCGTGTACATCAGTTGCTGGAAGGTCGCCCAGCCGATGGATAGTCAGGACGTATCGGCAGCCAGGGCGAGAGCTGAAACGGTTTTTTAATGAATGTGGGATTCGCGGATGAGCGGTCATCGATATCCCTGTAGGAGCCGGCTTGCCGGCGAAAGCCGTCAACGATAACGCGGGGTGCCTGGTGCCCCGCGTTGCTCTCAGGTTCTTCGCCGGCAAGCCGGCTCCTACAGGGGGGCTTTCACCCGTTGGGGAGGATGTTCAGGACCAGGCATGACGCAGCGTCTCGGCTCAGGTGCAGGCGATTGTGAGCAATGCGCGGCTGCCGGGCTTGGCCCTCGGCCTCGCCGCTATTGGGGTTGACGTCGAAGCGCGGGAAATTGCTGCTGGATATGTCCAGGCGCAGGCGATGGCCTTTTTTGAACAGGTTGCAGGTGGCGAACGGCTCGATGGTCACCTTCACCCGCTCACCGGGTGCCAGCGGTTTGGGCTGCTCCCAAGAGTCGCGATAACGGCAGCGCCGGATGCCGTCGGTGATGTTCATCGCAAAGCCCTCCGGGTAATCGGCGCTTGGCGGGTAGACGTCCACCAGCTTGGCGGTGAAGTCCGTGTCCGGGGCGTCGCTGTCGATCCACAACTCGATCTGTACCGGGCCTGCGACGATCAGGTCTTCGGCCAGGGGCGCGGTCTGGAAGACCAGCACATCGTCGCGCTCGGACAAGGGGCGATTGTCACCACGGCTGCCAAAAAAGTCTGCGCGCTCACGTTGATCGAAAGCACCGCCGACAAAGATCGGTGCACCGGAGGTCAATGCTCCGCCCACGGTGGGCACGGGGTTGGCCGGGTCGGCGTAATAACCCAAGGCGGCCTCGTCTGCGCTGGGCAAGCGCTGCGTCAACTGGCGTTGTGCGTCCAGGTACAGCGTCAACGATTGGCTGCCGGGCAGTGGCCATTGCTGTGCGTGCAACCAGCGGCCGCCATGGCGCAGGCGTCCGTTTTCATCCTGGGTGCCGCTGCCGCCCCCCATCAAGAACACCTTCACGCTGGCCGGCGGTTGTGGCGTCTCGGGCTTGAGGGACTGTTCGAACCATTGCAGGCGACAGCTCAACCAGTCCTCGGCCACCTGGCCGTCAAAGGCGGCCTGGGGGCCGAATTCCACATCACCGCTGTGGCTGATGTTGCGGTCACCGTGCAACCACGGCCCCATGATCAACTGTTGCGGTGCGCTGCTGGCGTGGTTGAAGGCGGTGTAGTTGGCCAGGGTCGAGCTGACATAGGCGTCATACCAACTGGACATGAACAACACCGGAATATCCGGCAACGCTGCGTAATGGCCTTCGGCATAAATACCCGGCTTCTGCCAATAAGGGCCAAAGCTGCCCTGGGCCCACTGTTCCAGCAGATAGGCCTCGTACTCGGGCACATGGCGCAACGGTGATTGGCCCGCCTGCCAGGGCATGCGGCGGAACCACTCATGGATATCTTCGGCTTCCAGCGCCTGGCGCACCTGCGGATCGGCCAGGGCGGCCGGGCTTTCCTTGGCCTGGCGAAACGCCCAGGTGGCCTGCTTGAGTTCAAGCGCACCGCCCTGGCGAATCCCGCATTGGTAGGCGTTGGCGAAGCCGCCGCTGTCCAGCACCATGGCGCTCAAGCCCGGCGGATGCAGGCAGGCCATCGCCAGTTGGGTGTGGGCGGCATAGGACAGGCCCATGCTGCCGATCTTGCCGTTGCACCATGGCTGGCGGACGATCCAGGCCAGGGTGTCGAACCCGTCTTCGCCTTCGGCGGTGTACTTGGTAAACACGCCTTCTGACGCATAGCGTCCGCGACAATCCTGGAAAATTGCAACAAAGCCCCGGGCGGTAAACCGAGCGGCCATTTGCTCGCGGGAGATGTGCTGGCCGTCGAGCTGTTTTTCCGAACGCGACGGTTTGCTCTTGTCATAGGGCGTGCGTTCGATCACTACCGGGAACGGTCCTTCGCCGCCCGCCGGCAGGTAGATATCGGTCGCCAGGTGGATGCCGTCGCGCATGGCGATCATCTGGTTGTGCAGGGTTTGCATAGGTAAAACACTCATCGACTCAATATCCGGTGTGCACGGCAATGGCCAGCAGCACCATTGCCAGCACCGCATAGATCAAGAACAGCGGCAGGATATAGCGCGCCCATTGGCCCCAGCCGACGTTGGCAGTGGCCAGCAGTACCAGCAGGCCGCTGGAGGTCGGGGTGATCATGTTGGTCAGGCCGTTGCCCATCAAAAAGGCAAACACGGTGGTTTGTGGGCTGACCCCGGACAACTGGCCCAGCGGGCCGAAGATCGGCATGGTCACGGCGGCCTGGCCGGAGGTGGAGGGGATCAGCACGTCCAGTCCAAGTTGCGCGAAGAACATGCCGTAGGCCGAGACCACCGGGCCGTGGTCGCCGACCAGGTTGGCCAGGCTGTTGACGATGGTGTCCAGTACCTGGCCGGTGCTGAGGATGATTTCCACGGCGGTGGCCAGGCCGATCAGGACGCCGGCGATCAGGACTTTTTTCATGCCGTCGACAAAGGCGCTGGCGGCGGTGCTGGCGGCCAGGCCGGCGATCACCGCGAAAGCCACGGTCAGCAGCAGGTAGAACGCCGACAGCTCATGGTATTTCCAGCCCCAACGGTTAGAGGCATAGACCAGGAAACCAATGCCACCACCCAGCACCAGCAGGTTCAACATGTGGCGAACGGGCAGGGGTTTGCTTTCGAAGGTGATCTGCGCGCTGGCATCAAACCCGTGCTTGCGAATGCTCCACAGCACGAACGCGATGCCCACCAGCAAGAAGGTGCAATAAGCCGCGACGCGCATGCTCAAGCCGCTGAAAATCGGCAGGCCGACCATGGGCTGGGCTACCGACAACGCCACCGGGTTGGAGATCGACGCCAGGTAGCCGATCTTCACCGAGATGGTGACGATGGCCAGGCCAATCAGGTTCGACAGCCCCAGGCGATTGGCCATGGCCACCATCAACGGCACGATCAGGATGAATTCCTTGGCCAGCCCCATAAACGTACTGCCGGCAGAAAACACCAGCATCAGGCTTGGCACCAGCACATAGATATTGCCCCGGGTCAGCCCCAGCAGGCGCTCCAGCCCGGCATCGATCACCCCGGCCTTGTTCAGCACACCGAACATGCCGCCGATGAACAGCACCATGAAAATCAGCGCCGCACGCTTCTCGATGCCTTGGGGAATGGCCATGAAACCCTCCACCAGCGACACCGGGCGGGCCACGGTGTCGCCGGCCTTGCGCGGTTCCAGGGAGAACAACTGGCTGAAGGTGTCCTGCTTTTCCAGCACCTGGTAGGAGCCTGGTACCACCAGGCCATTCTGGCGCTGGAACTTGCCGGCGTTTACCGCGTAGGTGAACGCCACGGCGAGCAGGACGATGCTCAGCAGAATGATCGCCGGGTTGATTTGCTTGCGTTGCACGGGTTTGTCTGCAGCCGCCTCGGTGGGCGGCGGGGTACGGAGGATCTGCGGTTCGGTCATGCTGGCGGCCCCGGCGCGGCCCCGTCTGAGCGGGGTGCGTGCGCTGTTATTGTTGTGGGTAGTGACGCTTGGTTGGGCGGACACTAGGGCAAAGTTTTGCCGGCCACAACGTTATGCGTGGGGCGGGTTGGGGTATGCGTTTTACACAAAACCGCTCCTGCCAGTTGCGGTCACGGGATTGTGCTCAGGCGTTGCTTGAGGTGCTCGGCAAAGGCCGTTACCAACTGCGAGCGAGGTTCATCAGCACGGAATGCCAGGCCAAATTCATAGGGCAGCGCCGGGCGAAACGGGCGGCTGACAATCGGCAAATGCATGAAGTGGCTGGCCAGTAAACCGTTGACGATCGACACCCCCAGCCCTTCGGCGACAAAGCTGCACGCAGCGCCCACCGAATGTACTTCGACCCGCACTTGCGGTGTCAGGTTGGCCGCGCGGAACATCTGGTTCAGCTCGGTACGCACTGCCCGTTGCCGGCCCAGCATCACCAGCGGCACATCGCGCAGATGCTGTACCTCGATAAATTCATGCCGGCTCAACGGGTGGTCGGCCGGCATCACACACACGCCTTCAGTGCGCAGCATCGGTTCGATATCAAAGTCGGGCATCTCGGTGGGCAGGCGCACAAAACCCAGGTCGGCGGAACGGTCCAGTACGGCGCGCTCGATCATGTCGTAGGAGCCGGTCAGCAGTTCGACCACGATGTCTTCATGGTCCTTGAGAAAGTCCGCGACAATACGCGGCAACAATTCCTGGGTCATGCTGGTAGGCACGCCGACCTTGAGCAGGCTTTTGCGTGAACGGCCCACACGCATTTCATCGGCCAGGCGCTGGATACGCTGCATGCCGTCCACCAATCCTGCAACTTCGGTGAGCAGTTCCTCGGCCTCTGGCGTGGCCATCAAGCGGCCCTTTTTGCGCAGGAACAGGGCAAACCCCAGGGCGTCCTCCAACTGGCTCAACAGGCGGCTGACCGCAGACTGCGACAAGCCCATGCGTGTGGCTGCGCCGATGGTCGAACCGGTGGACATGATCGCCTTGAAGGCTTCGAGTTGCTTGAAATTCACCATGGATTTCCTGTCGAAGGGCGGCTTTGCGCATAGCGTCATGCGCTTCTCGCATAACGTTGTGGGGCGTTCGGCAAGCCGTTAGTGTCCGCCCCAATGTGACCTGGCGTCCAGCCTGGTACACGGAGCAACTGCCCATAAAAATCGACAATACGGCATTGAGGAAACAGTTATGCGTGAACTTTTCACCAGGGGCGGTGTGGTCACTGCCAGTGTGTTGGCGAGTCTGTCGCCGTCGTTGATGGCCCAGGGGTTCTGGGAGGATTCCCAGGGCAAGTTGACCCTGCGCAATTACTATTTCAACGACGGTTATCGCGACGGTGGCGAGGACCGTAAGGAGTGGGCGCAAGGCTTTTTGCTCAACCTGCAATCGGGCTACACCGAAGGCACCGTAGGTTTTGGCCTGGATGCCCTGGGGCTGTCGGGGATCAAGCTCGACTCCAGCCGCACCCACTCAGGCACCGGCCTGTTGCCGGTCCACGATGATGGACGCGCCGCCAATGAGTTTTCCAGCCTCGGCGTGACCGCAAAAATGCGCATCGGCGCCGCCGTGGTGAAAACCGGCACCTTGTTGCCGAAGATTCCGGTGCTGGTACACAACGATGGGCGCCTGCTGCCCCAGACGTTTCGTGGCACCCAGATCGAATACACGGGCATCCGCAACCTGTACCTACACAGCGGGCACCTGGATCAATTCAAGCAGCGCAACTCCACCGACAGCGTGGATATTTATCCACAGGGCTACGGTGGCAAAAAGGGCAGCGACTTCGACTTCGCGGGCGCTACCTATGCCTTCACGCCTACGCTCAGTGGCACCTGGTACTACGGGGAAATGCGCGAGTTCTATCGCCAACAATTCCTCGGTCTGGTGCATAAGCAGCCGTTGGGCCCGGGCAGCCTGACCAGTGATCTGCGCTACTTCATCAGCAATGAAGCGGGCGAGGCGCGTAATGGCAAGGTTGATAGCGATATGTTCAGCGGCCTGTTCACCTATCGGTTGGGGCCGCAGGCGTTGGGCGTGGGCTACCAGAAGGTCAGCGGCGATACCGCGCTGCCCTATGCCAGCGTGTCGACGGTGTACTCCTTCAGTAACGCAGGGGTCGGCAAATTCATCCAGGCCGGCGAGCAAACCTGGATGCTGCGCTATGACTACGACTTCGCTGCCGTGCTGCCGGGCCTGAGTTTCATGACCCGTTACTACAAGGGGCAGAACGGCGATTTCAAGGGCCGCGAAGCCCGTGAGTGGGAGTCCGACACCAACCTGCGCTACGTGATCCAGGACAGCACGCTCAAAGGCCTAGGCGTGGAGTTGCGCAAGGCGACCTACCGTTCGACCTACGCCAGTGACCGCGATAACTACCGGGTCTACCTGACGTACGACCTGGCGCTCTGGTAAGCCCTACTGCTCGACAAAGTAGTAGGGGCGGCTGCCCACGGTGATTTGCTTGAGCGTGGTGACCGGGGTCGTCAGTTCTTCGATGCGATCGAGCAAGGCCACGTTGCCCGGCTGGGCATCGAGATAGGCACGCAGTTGTGTTTGTGTCTGCAGGATCGGCAAGTTGCTCATGGTGTAAAACACCGTGGCGCCGGCCACGCGCTCATTGGGTTGATAGAGCACCACATGACGGCCTTGGCTCTGTAGTACCTGGACTTGGCTGGTCAGGGGCACGAAGGACTCGCGTCGATCGGCCTTGGGTGCATACCAGATCGCGGCGCCCAGGTAGCAGGTGATCACCAGGGCAAACACGCCGGTGATCACGCCACGGCGATAAGCGGGCAGGCGGTCGAGCAGGACTGCACCGTACTCGGCTGCGAGGACGGCCGCCGCCGGGGTCAGGGCCATCAGATACACAACGCGTTTGCTGGATGCGAAGGTCAGCAGGGTAAATTGCGCCACCAGCCACAGGCTGAAAAACAGCAGGTAACGATTGCTCGCCAGGCTTTTGCGAAAGTGCCACAGGCCCAGGTACACCAGGATGTTCCACGGCAAAAAAGCTTCGGGCAATTTGGCGAGGTAATAGTAGATCGGCTCGTAATGCCCGGCTTCGACGAAGGAGCCGCTGAAACGTCCGACACTGTTGGTCCACAACACCTCGCCGACTGCCTGCATCCCGCCGCGTTGATACAGCAATCCCAGCCAGATCAGCAGCGGCACCAGCGCGAGCAAAGTGAACACCCCCGGTTTGAGCCATTGGCCGAGCTGCAAGCGTTTGTCCATCAGGCTGGTGCAGGCCAGGTAGGCGAATATCACGATGCCCGGCATCGCCAGGCCCAGCACGCCTTTGCTCAAGGTGGCGATTACCATCCCCAGGGTAAACAGCAGCCAACTGCCCGCGTTAGATGCGTCTCGGGATTCAGGGCGCGTAGCCTGGTAGAACGCCAGCAACGCCAGGGTTACGCCGAGGCTGAGCAACGCATCTTCACCCACGCCGCGCACGTTGCTCCAGTAACTGGCCATCGTCGCCAGTATCAGCGCGGCGCAAAACGCCAGAGGCTTGGGCCGCCCGAACCGGCGCAGCATGCCGTACAGCAGCATCACACTGAACAAACCGGCAAACGCCGAGGCCAGCCGCACCGCGCCAGTGCTGGCGCCAAACAGGCGAATCGCCCCGGCATCCAGCCACAGGCTCAGGGGCGGTTTTTCCAGGAACGGCTCATCGAACAGACGCGGCACCACCCAGTCGTTATCCAGGTGCATGGCCATGGCAATCCCGGCCACCCGGGCTTCGGTGGAACCTTGTAGCTCGTGATTGCCCAGGGCAACAAAGAACAGCAGACCGGCAAGCAGCAACAGCAGCGGGGCAGGGCGTGTCATGGGGAGGGTTACCGGATGCAAGGGGACAGCGTTCGAGTATACGAAGGCAATCCTTAACCAATTGTGAACGTCCGAACGATGGGGCGCTTGTTGCGAATTGGCCTGCCAGGTGGCCTGGAAGTGGTCGGTTTGCCGCCACCTTGGGAACCTACCATTGCCGGGTCCCGAGCCACACCGGAGCGGGGGGTCCTACAGGAGAGTGCAATGACTAACGACCCACAGGCAATCGTGGTACGAGCCGTGCAGCCCGATGACTATGAGCAATGGCTGCAACTGTGGCTGGCCTATCAGGACTTTTATCAAGTCACCCTGGATGAGACGACGACCCGCACCGCCTTCAGCCGCTTGCTCAACGCCGATGAAGCCATGGCCTGCGCCGTGGCAGTCCAGGGTGATGAGCTGGTGGGGTTGGTGCATGCGGTGTTGCATCGTTCGACCTGGGCAGTCGCTGACTTTTGCTACCTTGAAGACTTGTACGTGGCCCCCACGGTACGTGGCGGCGGCACCGGCAAATTGCTGATCGAATGGGTCCAGCGTTATGCGCAATACCACGCCTGCGCACGGTTGTACTGGCATACCCAGCAGACCAATAAACGCGCGCAAAAACTCTACAACTGGATCGCCGAAGACTCGGGTTGCATCGAGTACCGGATGGCCCTGTAACGCCCGCCCGCGACGCTCGCCGATATTGGTCGTGGACATATCGGCGGCAGCGCACAAAGATGCGTGCCTTACGCGCATTTGGCCAAGTCGATGACCCACAACCTTGAACTGGACACGCTGAAGATCCGCCTGACGGACCCCAAGCTGGCCGCCCTGGATTTGCGTGTGCGGGTGCAGCGCGTGCTGCGCCAGTTGATCCTGGAAGGCATCCTCGCACCTGGCAGCCGCCTGCCCGCCACCCGTACGCTGTGCAAGTCCCTGGGTATCTCGCGGGATACCGTGGAAATGGCCTACGTCCAATTGCAACTGGACGGTTACCTGTGTCGGCGCGAAGGCTCGGGCAGTTTCGTCTCTGAAAAGATCGGGCCGAGCCTGCTGGGCGCGCGCAAGCGCAAGCCGATGCTGCCCAAGCAAGCCGCGTCGCTGAGTGCCAGGGGCGCACAGATCCTCGCTGGCGGCGGGGTTACCGACCAGCAGGTGGTCAAGGCGTTTGCCACGGGGTTGCCGGAAACGCGCACCTTTCCAGTCGGTATCTGGGAGCGCCTGCACCGCCAGGCGTTGAAGGATTATCGTCCGAACCTGCTGTTGCATGGCGACCCGCAAGGCGCCGAGCCCCTGCGCCAGGCCATTGCGGATTACCTGAACCTGGAACGCGGTGCGCGGGTCACGCCGGATCAGGTGCTGGTGTTGTCGAGTACGCGCCAGGCCCTGTACTTGTGCGCGCAGGTGCTGGTGGATGGCGGCCAGCCGATCCTGATGGAAGACCCGGGTTACTTCGGCGCTTGCAAGGCGTTTGAAATGGCCCAGTTGCAGGTGGTGCCGGTTGCGGTGGACGACAAAGGCCTGTGTATCGACGCATTGCGCGCCGACCGCAGCGGCGCCAACGCCGTCTATGTCACGCCGTCCCATCAATACCCCACCGGTGCGACCCTGGCGCTGGAACGACGCCTGGACCTGATCGCCTGGGCCGAGCAGCGCCAAGGCTGGATCATCGAGGACGACTACGACAGCCAGTTCCACTACGAAGGTTTGCCGACCGCCTGTGTGCAGGGCCTGGACAACTACCAGCGCACGCTCTACCTCGGCACCTTCAGTAAATCCCTGTACCCCGGCTTGCGCATGGGCTTTATGGTGCTGCCGCAGGAGTTGGTCAAACCCATGACCTACGCCCGCAGCATTCTCGACGGCCACACCCCGCAAATCGCCCAACTGACCCTGGCGCGGTTTATGAGCGATGGGCACTTCGGCAGCCATATACGCGCGATGCGCAAAGTCTACGGTGAGCGACGTGACGCCATGGCCGAGGCGCTCGGGCGCCATTTGAGCCATGTGGTCACTGCCAGCCTGCCGCCCGGTGGCTTGCAGTTACCTTGTGTGCTGCATGAGGGGTGGTCGGAGCTTTCGACCATTCGCCAGGCGGCGCGGGTGGGTATCCAGTTGCCGGGCCTCACTCGCCTCTATGCCCAGCCGCCACCACGGGGCGGCTGGTTGCTGGGGTTCTCGGCGCTGACGCCCGGTGAGATCGACACTGCCTGCCGGCAGTTGGCCAAGGTGCTCAAGAGTGGTCTGGTGCACGATAGGGAAGTGGACTGAAAGGGCGGTCCGGCGCTTGTTAGCCTTTGCGGCCTAAACAAAAGGAATGCGCCATGAACCGACCCGCCCCACGCCTGCGCCTCGTCGACTGCCTGTCACCCAGTATCAGCGCGCTGATTTCCGTCATCGTCAATTACGCCGGCACCTTTGTCCTGGTGTTCCAGGCCGCCCACTTGGCCCAACTGAGCGCGGCGCAAACCGCTTCCTGGGTCTGGTCGGTGAGTATTGGCGTGGGCGTGACAGGGGCGTGGTTGAGTTACCGCTACCGTGAGCCGATCATCACGGCGTGGTCGACGCCGGGGGTAGCCTTCCTGGCGACCGTCATGGCGTTTACCCCCTATGCCGAGGTGATCGGCGCCTATGTGATGTGTGCTGTCGGTTTTATCGTGTTGGGCCTGAGCGGTGCATTTGAGCGGCTGGTGCGACTGATCCCCGGTGGTATTGCGGCGGGTTTGCTGGCGGGGATTCTCCTGCAATTTGGCGTGGTGGCGTTTGGTGGGGCCAGCGCGGATCCGCTGCTGGTGATCGTTCTGGTGGTGGCCTACGCGGTGCTGCGCCGTTTCACCTCGCGTTATGCGATGGTCGGGGTTCTGTTGGTGGGCCTGGGGTTGCTGCTTGTCCAGCAACGGCTCGACCTGCACAGCCTGGAACTGCAACTGGCGGCACCGGTGTTTGAAATGCCGCACTTTTCGATCTCGGCGTTTTTTGGCGTGGCATTGCCGCTGTTCGTGATCACCCTGACCGGGCAATACATCCCCGGCATGCTGGTACTGCGCAATGACGGGTTCAAGACCAGCGCCAACCCGATTATCACGGTGACGGGCCTGGGGTCGCTGTTGATGGCGCCGTTTGGTGCCCATACGTTCAATGTCGCGGCGATCACGGCCGCGATCTGCACCGGGCACGACACCCATCAGGATCCGTCCAAACGCTACATCGCCGGGTTGGTGTGCGGGGCGCTGTATATCCTGGTCGGGGTGTTTGGCGTGACGCTGGCGACCTTGTTCATGGTCTTGCCGCGCGCGTTTATCACAACCCTGGCGGGCCTGGCGTTGCTTGGGGCCATCGGTTCAAGCCTGGCCAATGCGATGGCCGACACACGTACCCGGGAAACGGCGTTGATCACCTTCTTGGCGACGGCGGCCAATGTCACATTGCTGGGGATTGGCGGCGCGTTCTGGGGGCTGGTGGCGGGGTTGCTGGTGCATGGGGTGATTCATGGTGGACGCAGGGCACTGGCCTAGCCCCACTGTAGGAGCGAGCTTGCTCGCGAAGGGCGTCAACGATAACGCGTGTTTGCTGGGTAAACGCGGCGTTTCCAAGTGCTTCGTGAGCAAGCTCGCGCCTACAGAGGGCCTGTCGTCAGAGCAATTGAACTCGCTGCACCACCATACCTAAAGGGCCGCTGAGTTTTTCCACGCGTATTTTGCCGCCATCTCTCAGAGTATCTGCTTGGCAGATCTTTATTCGTCTCTCCAATTCCCGGTCAAAAAGCCGTCCCCCAGTGAAGTTTTTTCAATTCAATGGGCTTCCATGCATGAACAATGAGGGGGGGCATATCATCGCCCATGCCTTTTGGTCGGATAAATGTTCGACAAGGCGTAATACGGTGACCCACGCAACGTGATGGTCACCACACGCTGGGATTTCTAGAGCGCAAACGCTCCTGAAAAAACCACCTCAACCGGCCCAGTGAGCAACACCGGGCCGGTGCCTCGCCATTGCACCGTGACGCTCCCGCCGTCGCATTCAACCTCGACGCAATCGTCCAGCAACCCACGACGCATACCGTTGACGGCCGCACCGCATGAACACGTGCCCGAACCCAGCGCAACACCGCCGCCGCGCTCCCAGATCCGCAGCCGAATATGCCGGCGATTGACCACCTGCACGAAGTGCACATTCGTCTTCTCGGGAAACAATGGGTTGGTCTCAATCGTCGGCCCGATTGCCGCGATATCAAGAGTGCCCAGATCATCGACAAAAAAAGTGCAGTGCGGATTGCCCATGCTGCACGCGGCAGGCTCACCGGCCAGCGGCAGATGCGCTGTGTCCAACTCACGGGCCAGAGGAATCTGCTGCCAATCGAACAGCGGCTCACCCATGCCCACGGTGATTGTGTTGGCTGCGCTGCGCTCACAGGTAAGCAAGCCGCGATGGGTCCGCAGCACCACCGACGTGCTGTTCAATTCGCTCATCAAACGACTGGCAACCCCCCGCGTGGCACTGCCGCACGCATCCAGTGCAGTACCATCAGCATTCCAGAACATCACACACGCCGCCGCATCCTCGCAATCGAGCATCACCGCCAGTTGGTTGAAACCAATCCCACGGTGACGATCGCCCATACGCTTGGCCAGGGCACTGGTGATGGGGTTGATGGTGGTACGTGCGTCGACAATGACAAAGTCATCGCCGTTGGCGTGCATTTTGTGAAAGCTCAACGGCATGGCACGGTCCTGATGAATGACGAAGAGGCGCTGGCGCTGGCGCTGGCGTGCCAGCGATGAGCGTTAACGATAACGCGTCTTGGGGTGGATAATCGCGATCACTTTGGGGACTTCGTGAACATGTTCGTTCCTATAGGGCAGGTGGGGTATTGGTTGGAACTACAAGAGTGTTCAGCGCACGCGCCACTAGCAATTCTGGACTGCCCCCGTGCCCGTATTCACTGGGGTTCAGGCACAAAAAAAGACGTCTGTGGACGTCTTTAGATGTTGAGCCGGGGTAATTTGAATTGATTTCATAAGTATTTGATTTTTATTTATTATTGTTTTTTCAGATTTTTTTTGGAATACCTTTTGGAATACTATCCAGGATTTTTTAGATTTTTTTCTTTGCTTCGATCAACGCTCAATTCACAGTGGCACTTCAATCTTGCTTGAGCAGAGTCTAAGGCCGCTGCTAGCGAACGCTGGCGTGTACAAGCCAGATCGTAAAGCTTTCCTGCACACGCCACTGCCATGTGGCCAAAATATCAATGTTCGACCAATATGCTTCTCTGAGCCATGATGGCAAAAAGCTGTGACTTTTGGCTTTACCCATGCTTTGTCGATGGATAAGGTGATCGACATCGCAAGATGATTGGTCTCAATGCTCAGGGATGGCTCTCCATAGGCGCAGGTCTTTGCCCCGCTCTTAGTGTCAGTTTCCCTCTGATTCCTTCCAGTTTATTTGTCGCCATATTTTATTTTGGTAGGCCCATGTTACCGCGGGCTGCAAGGGAGTGTTGTGAATGAATGAGTTGGTTGAGGCCTTGTTGGCCGCCGTTCCCGTCGATGGCTCAAGTATTGGCAATCAGTCGCTGCTAGAGTGGCTCAAAATTCAGTTTCCCCATCTAACTGATGAGTTTTACTGGGAAACACGTGACGCGCTGATTGATCAACGGTTGCTGCAGGCCGGGAAACTGCCAAGCGGCACACCGACAACCATCGCTAGCGTCAGACCGGCGAACATCGCTGCGATGGCTTTACTTGATTGTCCCTTCGGCGCCAGGCTGGCGGCGACGGTGGCACCGATAGCGAAAAAACTGCCATGCGCGAGTGCTGTCACAACGCGTCCTGCCAACAGCGAGGGATAGTCGGTGGACAGTGCCGCCAGCAGGTTCCCGCCCAGAAATAGAGCAATCAGCGTCAACAACACCGGTTTTCGCGGCAGACGTGCCAAAGCCAGCACCGTCAATGGCGTACCTATGGCCAGCGCCAGTGCGTACAACCCGACCAGGCTGCCGGCCCGCGCCAGTGGTACGTCGAGGTCAGAGGCGATAGCTGGAAGAATGCCCACGACAATAAACTCAGCCATACCGATAGCGAAGGCTGTCACCGCCAATGCCAGCACGCCTGGATGAATGCGTTGCTTTGACTGATTCATGGACGACCTGCGGCCTGCAGGGCGATCACCTGATCGGCCTCGACGGTGGCACCGGCGACGCCTACGGCACCGATGGCCTTGCCCTGGTCATCGTGCAACACCACGCCGCCACCAAAGCTGATCAGCCCACCGTTGGTGGCTTCCAGCGAGTAGATGGCTCCACCGGGTTGTGCTTCCACACCCAATTGCGCACTGTCGGCGCGGAACAATGCCGCAGTGCGCGCTTTTTTCAGCGAAACGTCGATGGCGCCTGGTACGGCGCCATCCATACGGACGAAGTGGCGCAGAAGTCCGGCATCGTCGACCACGCTGATGCAAACGGCGAAGCCTTGATCACGCGCCAGCGCTTTTGCACGGTTGATCACTTCCAGGGACAGTTGCTCAAACATTCGGGACTCCATTGAGTAAAACGACAGAGCCCCAATGATCCCGATGATTGCTTTTCAGGGGAATATGCGCCAGGCCATTGACGACTAAAGTTTGAGCATGTCGAACATTTCTCGCATGGCTTGGGCAGCCATCTTGTGCAGCGCATTTTTGGGCAAGCGTGATGCCGGTGCCGCTACGCCGAGTGCCGCGACTACCCGACCTTGCAAGCGCAGGGGTAGCGCTACGCAATTGAGCCCGGCCTCGGCTTCTTCCAGGTCCAATGCATAGCCATCTGTGACGATGCTGGCCAATTCATTCTCCAGTTCCATCGGTAGCAATTGCGCTCGGCGCAAACTGCGGCGCAAGTCTTCGTCGAATGCCAGGAATATCTTGCCAATGGCCGAAGTGGTCAGTCCCGCGCGGCGCCCGCGCGGACTGGCAACGCGCAGGCTGCCGGTACCTTCAAGGGCGTCCATGTAGAAGTATGCGCGAGTGCCGCAAGGTGCCGCGAGAAAACAGGTTTCGCCAGTACGTTCAGCTAGCGTGCGTAGCGCAGGGGCGAAGGCTTCGCGCAGTAACGCATCAGCGTCGTTCAACGGCTGCGCGATCTCCCGCAAACGTAAGCCCAGGGCGTAGTGAGTGCCGCGACGGGCGATGTAGCCCATGGCGGCCAGGGTATTGAGCAATCCGTGCAAGGTACTTTTGTGCAAGCCCGATTGCGCCGCAAGGTCTACCAAGCGGATTTCGCCATCTGCCGCCGCGATGGTCTCAAGAATCATCATCGCGCGTTCGACGGACTGTATGCCTTTGTTCTCGTTGATCATGTGAGGGACGTTCGTTGGCCTGTAATGAGTCTGAGGTCCACGAGGCGCAGTGCCTCGTGGTTCGGCGAAAGCCCGGATATCAGGTTTTCACAGGTTCTTGAAGCACGGACGCGCCACGACTGCCCATGAGCCGCATGATTATCCATGCGGTCAGGTAAGAGCTCGCGCACACCATGAAAATCAGGTTATAGCCGAGGGTGAGATTCTCCATTGTTTTGTAGTGTTCCAGAACCAGGCCGACGATGAATGGAAAGATCATCCCGCCCACAGATCCCGCCGTGCCACCGATGCCCATGACCGAGGCGACCTGCGAGCGTGGGAAATTGTCCGCCACGGTGGTGAACAGGTTGGCTGACCATCCCTGATGCGCAGCCGCCGCCAGGCTCAGCAGACCGACCATGACCCACATGTTGTCGACGTAGCTTGAGAATCCAATCGGTAAAACCAAAACCGCCATGATCAGCATTGCGCTGTTGCGAGCTTTTCGTGTCGACCACCCGGCGCTGATCATTCTCGACGATATCCAGCCACCCCCCACACTGCCGATGGATGTTGCGCAGTAGACGATCATCAGCGGCAGGCCGAGGTGTTTGAGGTCGAGTTCGAAGCGACTGGAGAAGTAGGACGGCAACCAGAACAACATGAACCACCAGATCGGATCGGTGAGGAACTTGCCGGTGACGAACACCCAGGTCGTGCGCAGCTTCAGCAGATCGCCCCATTTGACCTTGTCGACGGGTTCAACCTGAGCACCCTGATTGATGTAGGCCAGTTCGCCGGCACTGATCCGTGGGTGTGCGGTGGGGGAGTGGTAAAAAATCTTCCAGAAAACCAGCCAGACAAAACCGGTCAGGCCGGTAATGACAAACGCCGACTCCCAACCATAAGTGTCGGCGAGCCAGGGCACGCAGGCGGGTGCCAGAATCGCCCCGACGCTGGTCCCGGAGGTGAGAATGCCGACCGCCAAGGCCCGCTCTTTTTTCGGGAACCACTCGGACACGGCTTTGATCGCCGCCGGGAAGTTGCCGGATTCCCCAAGTCCCAGCAACGCCCGCATGTACATGAAGCTCAAGGTGGAGTGCGCCGCGGCATGGCCGATCGCCGCGATGCTCCAGACCGTGATGCACAAGCCATAACCGAGCTTGGTGCCCAGACGGTCGATCAGTTTGCCGAAGACCAGCAAGCCACCTGCGTAGCTTGCTTGAAAGACAATGACCAGATAGCTGTAGTCCGTCTCGCTCCAGTGAAACTGTTGCTCCAGCAACGGCTTGAGCAGGCCGAGCACCTGACGGTCGAGGTAATTGATGGTGGTGGCGAAAAACAACAGCGCGCAGATTTGCCAGCGGTATTGATGGGGCATAGGAGCATCTCTCTTTTTATTGTTATCGAGGGCGCAAGACGTTTAGCAGCAGCTTTGCAAACGTTCGGCGCAGGAGTGCAGGACTTCGGCCTCGTCGCGTTTCCACCAGGTATCACGGGAAAAAATTTCCACTTCGACGGCGCCGTCATAACCGGCTGCTTCAACCTGTTGGCGAATGCCGCGCAGATCAATCACGCCATCGCCCATCATGCCGCGATCGAGCAGCAGGTCCCGGGTGGGCACCAGCCAGTCGGACAGGTGCAGGCCCAGAATGCGTTTTTGCGTGCCTGCGCGTTGTATCTGCTCGTGCAGCTTGGGGTCCCACCAACAGTGGTAAACGTCCACGGCGACACCAAGGCTTTGGTAGTTTCCCGGCTCCAGCATCTCGCACAGGTCCAGTGCCTGTTCCAGCGTCGACAGGCAGGATCGGTCCGCTGCATACATCGGGTGCAGGGGTTCCAGCGCCAGTGAAACCTGATGCTGTCTGGCATGTTCAAGCAGAAGGGCCAGGCCTTCGGCCACCTGATTCCGTGCAGCCGGCAGGTCCCGGGAACCATCGGGCAAGCTGCCGACCACCATGATGAAAGACTGCGCGTGTAATTCGGCGGCTTCTTCAATGGCCCGCAAGTTGTCTGCGATGGCTGCGTCGAATCCCTGGCGCGTGGCTGCCGGAATGAAAGTGGAGCGGCAATAGGCATTGACCTTGAGTCCGGCGTCGCGCAAGTGCCGGCGAATGTGGCCGGGGGTGCGGTCCTGCATATCCCTGCGCCACGGGGCGACATAGCCAAATCCCGCGTGGGCGATGAGGTCCAGGGTCTGCTCGATGGGCAGACGATGGCCGAGGGTGGCGGTATTGATCGAACAGCGATCGAGGCGGTTTTCCAGCGAGCGGTATGACATTCAAATCTCCACGATGGCCGAGGATTCGGTTGCGGAGCGCAGCCTTTGCGGCGCTCCGCGGACAGCCTTAAGCGCCTACGCCATAGAGCCCGAGGAAGGTTTTCATCCGGGCCACGGCCAGTGCTGGGTCGCTGAGCAGTCCGGCCTGGTCGGCGAGGCGGAAAATCTCGCAGAAGTAGGGCAGGGGCCGCATGGCTTGCTGGCCACCGAGCATGATGAAGTGTTCCTGGTGGCCATTGAGGTAGGCCAGGAACACCACGCCGGTTTTGTAATACTGGGTGGGGCTGCTGAAAATCAATCGCGCCAGTGGCACGGTAGGATTGAGGAGTGCGTAGTAACGAGCCAGGTCGCCTTCGGCCAATGCCGCCAGTGCGTGGGAGGCGGCCGGTGCAATGGCATCGAAGATACCCAGCAAGGCGTGGGAAAAACCTTGCTCATCGCCGGCGATCAGTTCCGGGTAGTTGAAGTCGTCGCCGGTGTACATCTTCACCGAGTCGGGCAAACGCCGACGCAGGAGGATTTCCTTCTCTTTGTCGAGCAACGAGATTTTGATCCCTTCGACCTTGTCGGCATTCTCGTGAATGATTTCAAGGCAGGTATCCAAGGCCTCCTCATACTTCTGACTGCCCCAATAGCCTGTCAAGGCGGGGTCGAACATGTCGCCCAGCCAATGCAAAATCACCGGCTCCCGAGCATCGGACAGCACTTGGCCATAAACCTTTTTGTAGTCTTTCGGACCGTTGGCAACCTTGGCCAAGGCGCGGCTGGCCATGAGAATGATGCGCCCGTCGAGCTTATCGATTGCGTTGTGCTGTTCGTCGTATGCCTTGAGCACATCGTCAAGGCTGTTGGCATCGCTTGCTGCCAACTGGTCAGTACCGCAGCCGGAAAAAATCACTGCATGCTTGATGTCGCGGGTTTCTTCGAGCGTGCGCTGGATCAGTTCCAGCGCCGTTGGCCAATCGAGGCCCATTCCGCGCTGGGCGGTGTCCATCGCCTCTGCAATGCCTAAACCTTGCTGCAAAAGGTAACGTCGATAGTGAAGGGTTTGTTCCCAATCGATGGCGGCTTTGGTACCGGGCTGGTTCGCGCTGAACGGATCAGCGACGACGTGCGCGGCGGACAACGCGATTCGGTTGGCGGGCAAAGGCTTGGCCGGTGGCAATAGCGGCTCGCCAATCAAGGTGTATTTCTGCAGCGGACGGTCCGCGTCAGAGGTCAACAGGTCGATTGTTAAAGGCATGTGCTTGTCTCTTGGCAGATTAGAACTTCGGAATCAGCAGACCACCGTCCACCGGCACTGCTTGGCCGACGGTGTAGGGCAACCCACCCGTCGCCATGGTGGTGACGACCCGCGCGACATCTTCGGGCTGCCCCCAGCGTTTGATGGCCGTCAGGCCTTGTTCGATTTCAGTGTCGTAGCGCGCCTTGGATGGTGCTGTCATCTCGGTGGCGATCAGTCCCGGCTGCACCTCGTAGACGCCAATGCCTTCATCAGCGAGGCGTACGGCGAACAGTCGCGAAGCCATGGACAATCCGGCCTTGGAAATGCCGTACTCGCCGCGCAAGATCGAAACCGCGTGCACGTTGGACGAGGTGATGGTGATGATGCAGCGATGCAGTTCGGACGGTGTTTGCCGCCGTAAGCGTAGGGCGAACGCCTGAGTCAGGAAGAAGGTGCCCCGGGTGTTCACCTGATGACAGCGATCAAAACTTTGCGGGCTGACCTCCAGCAAGTCGCCTCGTGACAGCACCGAAACCCCGGCATTGTTGACCAGGCAAGACAGCGGGCCGATCGCTGCCTGTGCTGCGTCCAGCAGCGTTTCATGCTGCTCGATGACCGAGATGTCGCCGGCCAGCGCAACGGCGTTGGCACCCAGGTCGGCCGCCAGTCGTACGGTTTCCAGCAGAGCCTCATCGACCTGTAAATCCACCACGGCCAGATCAAAACCGGCTTGCGCCAGACCCACTGCAATGGCGCGGCCGATGCCACCGCGTGCGCCGGTGACCAGCGCGGTAGGACGCGGCATCATGTGCGTGCTCCGTGGTTGAACAGCTCGCGGGCGATGATTGTGCGCTGGATCTGGTTGGTGCCTTCATAGATCTGGGTGATCTTGGCGTCACGGTACAGACGCTCGACTTCAAAGCCACGGATAAAGCCGCTGCCGCCAAATAACTGGACGGCATTCGCGGTGTGCTCAACGGCGATGTCCGCGGCGAAACACTTGGCCATTGAACAGGCAATCGTGGCGTTGTCAGCGCGGTCCAGACGATCCGCTGCATCGAGTACCAGCAAGCGTGCTGCGCGAATGTCCTTGGCCATGTCCGCCAAAATCCACTGCAAACCCTGGTTTTCCGCAACGGGCTTGCCGAACTGTTTGCGCTGCGGCACGTACTCCAGCGCCGCTTCGAGACCTGCCTGAGCAATGCCGACGGCGAGCGAGGCGATGCCGACCCGACCTTTGTCCAGAGCGCTCATCATGATGTGGAAACCACGGCCTTCCACGCCGAGCAGGGCGTCGGATGGCAATTCGACGTTATCGAAGTTCAAGCCGCCGACCTGCGACGCGCGTTGCCCCATCTTGTGTTCTTTGGGGCCTTTGGAGACGCCCGGCAGATGGCAATCAACAATGAAAATGCTCATACCGCGCTTGCCTGCTTCCGGGTCGGTGCGCGCCAGGACGAACGCCAGATCCGCCACTGGCGCGTTGTGAATCCACAACTTCGAACCGTTGAGCAACCAACCTTTCTCCGTGCGAACCGCCGTGGTGCGGATACCCGACACATCTGAACCGGCTTCCGCCTCGGTGATGCAGTACGCCGGATGTTTCTGTGCGCTCAGCAGTGGCGGCAGGAAACGCTCTCGCTGCTCGGCGCTGCCGTGAACCGACAGCAAAGTGCCAATGAGTTCCAGCAGGCCGCACTGGTCGGCGACCGAGGCATAGCCGCGCGACAACTCTTCCATCACCAGCGCGTAGGCGGTGGTGTCGAGGCCAGTGCCGCCGAACGCCTCGGGCACGGTGATGCCGAACAGGCCCAGTTCACCCATTTGGCGGTACAGCGCGGCGGGAAAACTTTCGTCGTGATCGAGTTTTTCGGCCAGCGGACGGATCTCCTGGTCGGAAAAACGGCGGGCGACGTCACGGATCTGTACGTGCGTTTCAGAAAGCTGCATTGTTTTTTTCCTTTCTGTTGCGCGATGGGAAAGACCTTCATCGCTTGGGTTGTGTTCTTTTTTTAGCTGGATTAAAGTGAGTTTAAGTAACCAACCGGTTATTTATTTAATGCGTCATTTTGGAAAGCGTCAAGCGCTCTATGAAAAAATCGGGTCCGATTACAGCAAGCGTATTGATGAGGAAAAAACAATGAAAAGAAGCTGTTCATCAGCGTCAGAAGTGGCCAGCCGGATTACCGACGGGGCCACGATCGCGGTCTGTGGTTCAGGGACTCTGCTGGAACCTGACGCGCTGCTCGCAGCCATCGAGGATTCGTTTCTGCGTACCGGCCACCCCTGCGGGCTAACCGTGGTACATGCCCTGGGTATTGGTGACGGGCAGGGCAGCGGTCTGGAGCGGCTCGCTCATGAAGGTTTGGTGGCCAAGGTCATCGGCGGGCACTGGAGTTGGTCGGCAAAGATGCAAGCGCTCGCGCGCAATAACGCAATCGAGGCTTACAGCCTGCCCGCCGGTGTGATCATGAGTCTGATGCGTGAAATTGGTGCGGCGCGTCCGGGGTTGATTACCCACATCGGCCTCGGGACGTTCGCCGACCCGCTGGTTGCCGGCGGAAAATGCAACGCGCGGGCAACCGAAAGCATCGTCGAGCGCCTGGAGATTGAAGGCAAAACGTACCTGCGCTACAAGCCGTTCAAGGTCGACGTGGCGATTGTTCGCGGTAGCCTGGCTGACCCGAGCGGCAACATCTCCTTGTGCCACGAGGCGGCGGACCTGGATGCCTATGCATTGGCGCTGGCAGCCCATAACAGTGGCGGCAAGGTGTATGTGCAGGTGCGTGAACTGAGCGACAGTGCTTTTGTCCCGGCGCGACTGGTGCGGATTCCCGGTGTGCTGATCGATGAAGTGGTGGTAGTCCCCGAGCAGCGCCAGTGTGTGGCGGCGGATTACGACCCGGCCATCAGTGGCGAATGCCTTGCGCAATCGGCTGAAACCGAGAAAGCCATTCCCGACGACATTCGTCGAATCATCGCGCAACGCGCCGCTGACGAATTCATGCCCGGCATGTCCTTGAATTTCGGTTTTGGCATCCCCGGCGGCATCCCTTCATTGCTCGCTGAGCGCGGGTTGCAAGACAGCTATTGGGGCAGCATCGAGCAGGGTATTCACAACGGCCGGATGTTGGGTGGCGCGATGTTCGGCGCAGCGCGTTACCCACAAGCGATTGTTACCTCCCTTGACCAGTTTGATTTTTACAGCGGTGGCGGGGTGGACCTGGCTTTTCTCGGCATGGGCGAAATGGATAGCCAGGGTAACGTCAACGTGTCGAGTCTCGGTGGCTCGCTGGTCGGCCCTGGTGGCTTTATCGACATTACCCAGGGCGCTCGCAAAGTGGTGTTCTGCGGGGCGTTCGAGGCAAAGGGTCTGGAGGTGGCGAAGGTCGGTGGCGAGTTGCAGCTCAATCGGCTCGGTGAGGTTCCCAAGCTGGTAGAGAAGGTTCGTCATATCACCTTCAGCGGCCCGCAAGCCGTGCTTGCCGGACAAGAGGTGCTCTATGTCACGGAGCGCGCGGTGTTCAGGCTTTTACCCGAAGGCATTGAGTTGATCGAGGTCGCACAAGGCGTCGATATCCAGCGTGACGTGCTGGATCGCATGGCGTTCGCGCCGATCGTTCGCGACGTCAAAGTGGCGGAGCTGGTGTGATATTGGCCCCTTTTGGCCTGCGCTCGAGCGAAAAGGGGCGATCGGGTGCGGCACTTTCAGTCAGGGCGCAACATGCCGAGGATCGTCTGAATATTGAAGTCGATACGGGCTTGCAGCGCTTGCGGAGACATCAGATCGAAGCCGTAGATGATCTCGCCGGTAAAACGGTTGTTGAGGTAGTAGTAATTGATCGCGGCAATCGTGATGTTCAGTTGAATTGGATCAATACCTTCACGGAAAACGCCTTGTGCAACACCTCGAGTAAGAATCTCGGCGACCATCGAAACCATCGGCGCATGCATGTCGTGCATCTTTTCGCGAGAGCGCTTCAAGTGCGCGGCTTTGTGCAGGTTCTCACTGTTGACCAGGGTCAGGAAATGAGGGTTTTTCAGGTAGTACTTCCAGGTGAAGCTCACCAGTTTGCTGATCGCTTCGACCGGTTCCAGTTCTTCCAGTTTGAGCTTCCGTTCCGCTTGGCGAATGTCTTGATAAGCCAATTCAAGTACGGCTTCGAACAAGCCTTCTTTATTGCCGTAGTACTCGTAAATCATTCGTTTATTGGATTTTGCTCTCAGTGCGATGCTGTCAATGCGGGCACCGCCAAGCCCCAACTTGGCAAATTCGATTTTTGCCGCGTTAAGAATTCTCAGGCGCGTGGCATCGGAATCGCGAGTAGGGCGCGTCGATGTGTCGTCGGTAGGTTTCGTGGGCATTTAAAACGCTCTCCAGAGCATAGGTGTTGTTACTCATTACGCGGATATTGCGTGCCACGGCGGTAGGGCGATGAGCTTAGCCGTAGGGCATATGGCTGACAAATAAAGCTTAGCTTGAGGCTTGCATGTAAACAACTGGTTAGTTATATATTTGGCTGGCGGTTTATCTGCTCCGTTTTTTGAGCATCAACTGCCTGAATCGAACGCTGTACAGAGGACGTTTTTGTGAATAACAACAATGGCAACACCCGGATTCATCAACTGCCAACTGAACCGCGCCACTTTGACATGTTCATTGACGGGCAATGGACGCAGGGCTCGGCACTCAAGCAGGTAACGCGCATGAGTCCGGCGCATAATGTGCCGGTAAGCCAGTATCCATCGGGTGGCGTGGCCGATGTCGATCAGGCGGTGGCAGCCGCTCGCCGGGCGTTCGATCATGGGCTTTGGGCCAAGTCCGGGGCGGATTTTCGTGCCACGGTGCTGTTGAAAACAGCGGCATTGATTCGCCAGAACAGTGAAGAACTGGCGCTTTGCGAAACGCTCGAAACCGGAAAGCCGATCAATCAGTCTCGCGGTGAAGTACTCGGTGCAGCGGGTATCTGGGAATATGCCGCAGGGCAGGCCAGAGCATTGCACGGTGATTCGTTCAACAATCTGGGCGATAACCTGCTTGGGTTGGTGACCCGTGAGCCGGTGGGTGTGGTGGGTTTGATTACGCCGTGGAATTTCCCATTCTTCATCCTCGCGGAGCGGTTGCCCTTCATTCTCGCCTCCGGTTGCACTGTGGTTGTAAAGCCCAGTGAGCTGACTTCAGGCACCACGTTGATGCTGGCAGGCCTGCTGAAACAGGCCGGTCTGCCCGACGGCGTCGTTAACGTGCTGACCGGACCGGGCTCGGTGGTGGGGCAGGCGATTTCTGAACACACAGACATCGATATGGTGTCCTTTACTGGCTCCACGGAAGTTGGACGCCTGACCATGGCTGCCGCCGCGGGCAACATGAAAAAAATTGGTCTGGAACTGGGCGGCAAGAATCCGCAGGTCGTCTTCGCCGATGCCGATCTGGATGCGGCGGCAGATGCAATTGTCTTCGGCATTTGCTTCAACGCCGGTCAATGTTGTGTCAGTGGCAGCCGCGTGGTGGTCCATCGCTCCGTTGAACAGCTGTTGACCGAAAAAATATGCTCGTTGATGGCAAAAGTGCGGATCGGCGATCCGTTGTCAGAATCGACGCAGGTCGGTTCGATTACCGAGCAGCGTCATATTGAACGAATCCTGGGGTACATCGAGCAAGGCCGCAAAGAAGGTGCCGTACTGGTTCAGGGGGGCGCCCGGATCGATTCTGCGCAAGGGATGTACCTGCAGCCGACGGTCTTCAGTGAGGTGACTGCGGACATGGTCATTGCCCGCGAAGAGATCTTTGGCCCGGTGCTGACCATTACCGCGTTTGACGAATTCGACGAAGCCATACGCCTGGCCAACGACACGCCTTTCGGCTTGGCGGCGAGTATCTGGAGTCGCGACCTGGAAACTTCATTACAAGCGACGCGGCAAATCAAGGCGGGTCGGGTGTGGGTCAATACCACCATTGCCGGTGGTCCGGAATTGCCTTCTGGCGGCTTCAAGCAATCGGGTATCGGGCGGGAAACCGGTCGCTATGGGGTTGAGGAATACACTGAACTCAAGTCTGTCCACGTACAGCTGGGAGAGCGCCCGCGCTGGGTTGAAGTCTGAATTGTGTCAGTACAAAAATAAGACTGGAGACAACAAAATGTACGATTTCGTCATTATCGGCGGTGGTTCGGCCGGCTGCGTACTGGCTGCGCGGTTGAGCGAGCCGGCTGATGTTCGGG
The DNA here is from genome assembly GCF_000510915.2 of Pseudomonas sp. FH4. Lineage (NCBI taxonomy): Bacteria > Pseudomonadati > Pseudomonadota > Gammaproteobacteria > Pseudomonadales > Pseudomonadaceae > Pseudomonas > Pseudomonas sp. FH4. The sequence goes on from NZ_AOHN01000035.1 coordinate 69,780, forward strand.
TACTGCTGCTGGAAGCCGGGCCTGCCGACACCAATCCTTACATTCATATGCCGGTCGGCTTTTTCAAGATGACGGGTGGCCCCCTGACCTGGGGCTATGACACGGTGGCGCAGGGTGATATCCAGAATCGCTCGATTCTCTTTCCTCAGGGGCGGGTCCTGGGCGGAGGTGGCTCGATCAACGCGATGGTCTATACCCGAGGCAACGCCAAGGACTACGACGATTGGGAGCAGGAGGAGGGCTGTCGTGGCTGGTCTTACCGCGATGTGTTGCCTTACTTCCGCAAGGCTGAGGACAACGAACGGTTTTCCAATGAATACCACGGCACCGACGGGCCCTTGGGCGTATCCGATCTGATCACTGTTAATGAAGTGACGAAGGCGTTTATCCGTTCTGCCCAGGAGGCTGGTATTCCGCATAACGCCGACTTCAATGGTGGCAAACAAGAAGGATGCGGCACCTATCAAGTGACACAACGTGGTGGACGCCGCTGCAGCGCAGCACAAGGCTATCTGAGCAAGATTCGCAATCGACCCAATCTGACCATTCAGACCGAGTGCCTGGTCACACGGATTCGTATCGAAAACGGTCAGGCCACGGGTGTGGAGTATGTTCAAGGCAGCGGTTCACGGGAGGTGAAGTTCGCCGCGGCCGAGCGCGAAGTAGTGGTCGCTGCAGGCGCTATCGGTTCACCGAAAATTCTGATGCTATCAGGTGTCGGTCCGGCTCAGGAACTGACAAGTTTGGGTATTGCTGTCCAGCAGGATTTACCGGGTGTTGGGCAGAACCTGCAAGACCATTTCGACATCGATATCGTGTATGAGCTCAAGGGCTCGCAAAGCCTGGACAAGTACGCCAAACCGCACATGATGCTGATGGCCGGGCTGGAATATAAGCTGTTCAACAAAGGCCCCGTGACCTCGAACATCGCTGAGGCGGGCGCTTTCTGGTACGGCGACTCGCGCTCCACGACGCCTGATCTGCAGTTTCACTTTTTGCCGGGGGCCGGCGTTGAGGCCGGTATTCCACCCGTTCCTTCGGGTTCTGGCTGTACGCTGAATTCCTATTTTCTGCGCCCTCGCAGTCGCGGCAGTGTCCGGCTGCGCAGCGCGGATCCGCTGCAATCGCCATTGATCGATCCCAACTACGTCAGTGACCCCTATGACCTGCATGTGTCGGTTGAAGGTATCAAGCTGAGCCGTGAAATCATGTCCCAGCATTCCTTGAGCCGGTACCTCAAGTCCGAGCATTTTCCAGGCACTAGCGTGCGCACCCAGACGGACTACGAAGACTATGCACGGCGCTGCGGCAGAACCGGTTATCACCCCGTCGGCACCTGCAAGATGGGTGTCGACGAGATGGCTGTGGTCGACCCGCAGTTGCGGGTGCGCGGTGTGCAGCGCCTGCGTGTGATCGACTCTTCAGTGATGCCACGACTGATCAGTGCCAACACCAATGCACCGTCGATCATGATTGCCGAGAAAGGTGCCGATCTGCTGCTGGGCCGCACGCTGACACCGTCCGAGGTGCAGACCAGGATCGGTCGTCAATCCCACGATCAAACCGTATAAGGCGCGGGTTCCCCTGCATCGATCGCTGTTTTTGATGCACGGGAGCTTCATCGCAATCGACCATCCGTAGATTTTTTGACCCTGTCCAATTCCTGAGGATTGCATCCTCGCTGCAATAGATTTATAAATAACTAGTTGGTTACTAAAAAATACAATAAAGCGCTAATCACCCGGTGAAGCGCCCCCGGAGGTCACATGAATAACAACAATGAAAATGATCCAGCCCGTCTCCTTGAATTGAGCCGGCGCAAGCTGCTGATGGGTGCCGCCAGCCTGGCTGGAGCCGGTGCGGTGGCGAGTTTGTTTCCCACGATGCTGTGGGCACAGACGACGCTGACCTTTTCCAACTCCTTCCGTTCGCTGACCAATCCCTACCACGCCATTTTCAATCGGGGTGGTGAAGCCTATGCCGCCAGCCAAAAGCTGCCGTATTCCCCGCTGGTGACCGAAGGCAACAGCCAGAAGGGCATTGCCGACATTCGCGCGTTAATCGCCAAGACGGACGGGAACCTGATTCTCAACGTTGAACCGAACGATTCCGCCGACGCCCGCGTGATCATCGAGCAATGCGTCAAGGCTGGCGTATACGTCACGACCATCTGGAACAAACCGGATGACATGCATCCCTGGGATTACAGCCCGTACTGGGTGGCACATATGGCCGAGGATGGCCAGGCCGTGGGTGAGGCGGTGGCCACTGAGCTGTTCGAAGCGATGGGTGGCAAGGGTGGCATCGTCGGCTTGGGCGGCATCTTCAGTAACGTTGCATCGATCGGGCGCCGCAGCGGTCTCGACGCCGCATTGAAAAAATACCCTGACATCAAACTGCTGGATTTCCAGGCGGCCGACTGGAGCGCAAACAAAGCGTTTCCGATCGTACAGTCCTGGCTGACGCGTTTTGGCAGCGAGATCAAGGGCATCTGGTGCGCCAATGACGACATGGGCATGGGCGCACTGGAAGCCTTGCGGGGCGAAGGGTTGGCAGGTGCGATTCCAGTGGTGGGTATCGATGCAATCGAACAGGCAGTCGACGCCATTCGTACCGGTGAATACATCGCAACCTCCAACCTGGATCCGTACTGGCTCGGCAGCATGGGGTTGGCGCTGGCGCATGCGGCCAAGACCGGACAGTTCGATCCGGCCAAAGAACCTCACGAGCACCGCGAATTCTATGTTCGTCCGCAGTTGATCACGAAGAAGAATGTCGAAGCTTTTTACGCGGCGAACTTCAAGGCGACACCTGCACTGGATGTCAGCGATTTCTGGGGCCGAATTGCCGGGCCTATTCGCTACAACTCTTAACCATTCAGTCGCGGTCTTTCCTGTTTCTGCCGCTCCCTCGACCTGTTGGTGTAGTGGTGCATGAACGCTTATTCAATGCCTGTTTCTGGAGTTATCGTCATGGTCCGCCTGCGACGGTTTTCATCGTTTATTGTCCTGCTGCTCATCGGCTTGCTTATCGGTTCGGTCAATCCGGTTTTTTTTGACCCGATGAACCTGGCGCGAATCGCCACCACGTCTTCAATCCCGCTGCTAATGGCGCTGGGTGGAATGTTTGTCATTCAGATGGGAAGCATCGATCTTTCTGTTGAAGGGGTTGTCGCGGTCTCGGCAGTTTGTCTCGCCTTGCTGATCGGCAACACAGTCAACGCCCATGCCATCGGTTTTTGGGCTCTGCCAATAGCCATCCTGGTTGGTGCGTTGACCGGTCTCATCAACGGGCTGCTGCAAGTCAAAATGCGCATTCCTTCGTTCATGGCCACGCTGGGCGTCGGCTTCATTGGTATTGGCCTTGCGACCGCTTTGCTTGAAGGCAACACCGTGCGGGTGCTGGACATGGACATCCGGGCGATTGCCTTGCATCGTTTGATGGGATTGCCAATGTCGGTCTGGATCGTGGTGCTGGCGCTGGGTGTCGCTCACTTCATTTCCCGGCACACGGTTCTGGGGCGACACGCGCTGGCCATTGGCGGCGGGGAGGATCTGGCGCGACTCAATGGCATCAACGTCAACCGTACGCGGATTACCATTTTTGCCTTGGCTGGTGCTTTTTATGGGTTGGCGGCGATCCTTGCCGTGGCTCAGTTCGGGCAAGGGCATGCATTGATTGCGCAAGGCCAACTGTTCACGGCGATCACAGCAATTGTCGTTGGCGGTGCCTCATTGGCCGGCGGTAATGGCAGCCCGGTGGGAACGTTGCTGGGGGTGCTGATCGTAGTGGTGGTCAGCAACGGCATGGTGTTGATGGGTGTTGCCCCTTACGTCCAGCAAGGTGTGCAGGGCGTGCTGATCATTGCCGCTGTAGCCATCGCCCTCGACCGTGCGAAAGCACGCGTCGTCAAGTGAGGAGGTCCCATGCTCACGCTCAATAATGTCAGTAAGCGGTTCAACGGCATCACGGTACTGAAGAACATTTCGCTCGAGGTGCGCAAGCATGAAGTTGTCGGGCTGATCGGCGAAAACGGTGCGGGTAAATCGACGCTGATGAAGATTCTCACCGGTGTCTACCAACCGGATGAAGGTCATCTGGAACTCGACGGTTCGCCAATACTGCTCGATGGACCGCGTGGGGCTACCGCCAACGGCATCGCGATGGTGTACCAGGAGCAATCGATCCTGCTCAACCTATCGGTCGCTGAAAACCTGTTCATGGGCCGCGAGGACGAGTTCTCGCGCTTCGGTTGCCTGAACTGGAAAACACTGCACAAGGCTGCTCGCCTGCAATTGGCCAAAGTCAATCTGGATATCGACCCGGGTGTGTTGTGCAGTGAGTTGAGTTTTGGTCAGCGCCAGATGATTGAGCTGGCTAAAGCCCTGGCGCTGGAAGAGCGTACTGATGGCCACTTGATCATCCTGCTGGATGAGCCGACCTCGGCCCTCGAGCAAAAGGAAATCGATACGTTGTTCCGCCTGGTGCGGCAACTCAAGTCCCGTGCTTCGTTCATCTTTGTCTCGCATCGACTGGACGAATTACTCGACCTCAGCGACCGGGTCTATGTCATGAAAGACGGGGAAGTGGTGGCGCAAATGGACGCCGCCGAGGCGTCAAAAGACCGTTTGCACACCTTGATGGTCGGCCGTTCGCTGCATGCTGAGTTTTACCGTGAGTCGCTCCAGCAGCCGTGCTTGCCCGAGGTGGTGATGTCGGCCCGAGAGTTGGCGCTCGATGGCAGTTTTTCTAGCCTGGATTTCGATTTGCATCGTGGAGAAGTGCTGGGCATTGCCGGGGTCATCGGCTCGGGCCGTGAGGAGTTGTGTCGGGTGCTGGCCGGTTTGATACCTAAAAGCCGCGGTGAAATCCAGGTGCAAGGCCGGCGCCTGGGCACTGGAGGTCCGGGGGCAGCAATTCGTGCCGGGATTGGCTACATCCCCCGCGAACGTAAGGTTGAAGGCATCGTTTCGATGCTTAGCGTGGCGCAGAACATGACCCTGGCGCGCATCGGCCAAGTGACCTCGCTCGGACTGCTTGATGAGCGCAAAGAGCGATCGATAGCCGAAGACTGGATCAAGCGCCTGAGCATTAAAACCCCGGGGCCCGATGCATTGCTGCTCAATCTGAGTGGCGGCAACCAGCAAAAAGTGGTGTTGGCCAAGTGGCGTAATGCGGGTTCGACGATTCTGATTCTCGATCACCCGACTCGTGGGCTGGATGTGGGGGCCAAGGAAGACGTTTACCAGTTGATCCGCGAGATCACCCGTCAGGGCGTCTCGGTGATTCTGACCGCCGATACCCTGGAGGAAATGATTGGGCTCAGTCACCGGATTCTGGTTATGCGTGATGGTGAAGTTGCTCAGTCTTTCGACTGCCTGCCCGGCTCCAAGCCGCAGCAAGTAGACCTGATCAAGTACATGGTTTGAGAGAGTACAAAAATGCCTATTTCCCTTAGCGGATTTCGCAGTCAGGCGCCTTTGCTCGCCTTGATTGTCCTGGTTGCCTTGATCGGTGGATATGACCCTGGATTCATTCATCCCGGCGCTGTTCTTGGCCTGCTCGCCGACACCTCGACACTGTTTGTGATGGCGACTGGCATTACTTTTGTTTTGCTGATCGGTGGTATTGATCTGTCTTCACAGGCCGTGGCATCCATGGCCAGCGTGATCGTCGCACTGTTGTTGCCGGCCTACGGATTCTGGGCTTTTCCGATTGGCCTGGGCTTGGGCATCGTTACCGGCGCACTCAGTGGGTTGTTGCATACGTGGCTGCGGCTTCCTTCGTTCATCGTCACCCTGGCGGTCGGCGGTGTCGTTACCAGCGTCACCATGCTCGCTTCGAACAACCGGTCGATCAATATCGATGCTGCAGAGCGCGATGCCTGGTTTGGCTGGGTCACTGGCCATACTGGCGGAATTCCCAATGAAGTCTGCGTGGCCTTTGTTGTGTTCATGTTGTGCATTTTCCTGCACCGCAAGACGCCTTTCGGCCGATTTGGCAATGCCATTGGGGCGGGTGAGCCTGCTGCCTGGGCGTCAGGTATCAATGTCAATCGCATCAAGATCATGACCTTCGCCATCTCGGCGGGTCTGGCAGCTTTGTCCGGAATCATCATGGCCGGACGGCTGTCCAGCGGTTCGCCCACTTTGGCCAATGAATTCCTGCTACCAGCAATCGCGGCGGTACTGGTTGGGGGGACGGCATTGACCGGTGGTGTGGGTGGTGTCTGGCGAACGCTGATCGGCGCACTGCTGGTTTCCGTCGTGCGGATCGGCATGACGTTCGTGGGTGTCAGCGTGTTTGCCCAACAGATCGTTTTCGGCGTGATCCTTATCATCGCTGTGGCGTTCACCATCGATCGTTCGAAGCTTCCCGTCGTCAAGTAAGACATCCCGTTGGGCTTATCGCCCCGCATCAAGAAAACCAGTTTCCACTACGGCTCGCGAGGGCCGTGGCGGATCCCGACATGACTTGAAAGGTTGAATCACCATGGACAAAAACACTGAACACGACATGCAAGCCATTGTTTGCCACGGCCCGAATGACTACCGTCTGGAGCTTATCGGCAAACCGAAAGCCAAACCCTGCGAACTGGTGATCCGCATCACCGCCTGCGGTATCTGTGCCAGTGACTGCAAGTGTCATTCGGGCGCGGCATTGTTCTGGGGCGGCGGCGACCCGTGGGTCAAGGCACCGGTGGTGCCGGGTCACGAGTTCTTCGGTTATGTGGTCGAAGCCGGCGAGGGCGCTGAGGAGCATTTCGATGTGGTGGTGGGCGACAAGGTCATCGCCGAACAAATCGTGCCGTGCGACAAGTGCCGCTTCTGCAAGTCTGGCAAATACTGGATGTGTGAAGTGCACAACATCTTCGGCTTCCAGCGCGAAGTGGCCGAAGGCGGCATGGCTCAGTACATGCGTATTCCAAAGACCGCCATCGTGCACAAGATCCCCGACTCGGTATCCCTGGAAGACTCCGCGCTGATCGAACCGATGTCTTGTGCCATCCACGCGGTCAACCGTGGCGAGATCCAGCTCGACGACGTGCTGGTGATCGCCGGAGCCGGTACCTTGGGCCTGTGTATGGTGCAAGTGGCCAGGCTCAAGACCCCGAAAAAGCTGGTGGTGATCGACATGGTCGACGAGCGCCTGGAACTGGCCAGGCAGTTAGGTGCCGACGTGGTGATCAACCCGTCCCGTGAAGACGCGAAGGCCATCATCCATAGCCTCACCGATAACTATGGCTGTGACGTTTACATTGAAACCACGGGGGTACCGGTCGGCGTGACCCAGGGGCTGGACCTGATCCGCAAGCTCGGGCGTTTTGTCGAGTTCAGCGTGTTCGGTACCGAAATTACCGCGGACTGGTCGATCATCGGCGACCGCAAGGAGCTGGATGTGCGGGGGGGCGCACCTTGGGCCGTATTGCTACCCGGTGGCCATCGACCTGTTCGCGCGTGGCCTGTTGACGTCAAAGGGCATCGTCACCCATGACTTTGCGCTGGAAAACTGGGAAGAAGCTTTTGCCATGGCCGACTCGGTGAAGTCGATCAAGGTCCTGTTGAAGCCGGGCCAGTGAAGCGAGGGCAACGCGACCCAGTTTGGCTGGGCGCTCGTTGATTATCTGCGACTGTATTCGGTCTTGAAACTGACTCTGTAAAAAACGGTGGAAACAACAATGAAACTCCTCGTGTCAATCAAACGCGTGGTCGACTACAACGTCAAGGTCCGCGTCAAAGCGGATAACTCCGGCGTCGATCTCGCTAACGTGAAGATGTCGATGAACCCTTTCTGCGAAATCGCAGTGGAAGAAGCCGTACGCCTGAAAGAGAAAGGTGTTGCGACTGAAATCGTCGTCGTCTCCATCGGCCCGTCCACCGCTCAAGAGCAACTGCGCACCGCGCTGGCTCTGGGTGCCGACCGCGCCATCCTCGTCGAATCCGCCGAAGACCTGACTTCCCTGGCCATTGCCAAGTTGTTGAAAGCTGTTGTCGACAAGGAACAGCCGCAGTTGGTGATCCTGGGCAAACAAGCGATCGACAGCGACAACAACCAGACTGGCCAGATGCTCGCTACATTGAGCAGCTACGGTCAGGGCACCTTCGCTTCGAAAGTCGAAGTGTCTGGCGATAGCGTTGCCGTGACGCGTGAAATCGACGGCGGCGCGCAGACAGTTTCCCTGAAACTGCCAGCTATCGTCACCACCGACCTGCGTTTGAACGAGCCGCGTTATGCGTCCCTGCCAAACATCATGAAAGCCAAGAAGAAGCCGCTTGAAGTGCTGACTCCGGATGCTTTGGGCGTTTCCACCGCCTCCACCAACAAGACCCTGAAAGTCGAAGCGCCGGCTGCACGCCGCGCGGGTATCAAGGTCAAGTCGGTGGCTGAACTGGTCGAGAAACTGAAAAACGAAGCGAAGGTGCTTTGAGTTAAGGAGCCGAATCATGACTATCTTGGTAATCGCAGAACACGACAACAAGGTTGTGGCCCCGGCCACCCTGAACACCGTGGCTGCCGCTGCGAAAATTGGTGGCGACATCCACGTCCTGGTCGCTGGCCAGAACGTTGGCGCCGTGGCTGAAGCCGCTGCGAAAATCGCTGGCGTGGCGAAAGTGCTGGTGGCCGACAACGCCGCCTACGCTCACCAACTGCCGGAAAACGTCGCACCACTGGTTGCCGAGTTGGGCGCTGGCTGCAGCCACATCCTGGCTGCCGCCACTTCCAACGGCAAAAACATCCTGCCGTGCGTTGCTGCGCAGCTGGACGTTGACCAAATCTCCGAGATCATCTCGGTAGAAAGCGCTGACACCTTCAAGCGCCCGATCTACGCCGGTAACGCGATCGCCACCGTGCAATCGAACGCCGCCGTAAAAGTGATCACCGTACGTGCCACCGGTTTCGACCCGGTTGCAGCTGAAGGTGGTTCGGCTGCTGTTGAAGCGGTTGCTGCTGCCCTCGATGCTGGCACCTCCAGCTTCGTTGGCGAAGAGCTGGCCAAATCCGATCGTCCGGAACTGACCGCTGCCAAGATCGTCGTTTCTGGCGGTCGCGGCATGCAGAACGGCGACAACTTCAAACACCTGTACGCTTTGGCCGACAAGCTGGGCGCTGCTGTCGGTGCTTCCCGCGCCGCTGTCGACGCAGGTTTCGTACCCAACGATATGCAGGTCGGTCAGACCGGCAAGATTGTTGCTCCCCAGCTGTACATCGCCGTCGGTATCTCCGGCGCGATCCAGCACCTGGCCGGCATGAAAGACTCCAAAGTGATCGTTGCGATCAACAAGGACGAAGAAGCGCCGATCTTCCAGGTGGCCGATTACGGCCTGGTGGCGGACCTGTTCGAGGCGTTGCCGGAGTTTCAATCTTCGTTGTAAGCAATGAAGGAAAGTTAGTTAAGCAATGATTTAAACGCTGTCAGTGAATCGACGCGGCATGTTTCAAGCATGCCGTGATCGAAATGTTGTGCGCTCAAGACTCATTTTAATAACAACAGAGGTCGCCACAAAATGTATAACGCAAATTTGCGCGGGAGGCTTTCCTGCGCCCTGATTAGAAGTTTTATCGCTACCGGCTCAGCAATTTTGATATCCAGCCAGGCCATGGCAGCCGGGCCTTTCGACCCTGATGCAGTGGGCATGACCGGAGATTGGGGAGGAACTCGTAGCGAACTTATCGAGAAGGGTTATGACGTCACCCTCGATTATGTAGGGGAGCTGGGTTACAACGCTCACGGCGGTTATGACCAGGATCGAACGGCGCGCTGGAGTGGGCAGTTCACCTTGGGCGCGAAGCTGGACCTGGAAAAGATTTTCGGTTGGCACGATGCAACTTTCAAGTTGGCCATCACCGAACGGGAAGGTCGCAACATCACCAATGACCGCATCAGCGACCCGCGTGCACCGATGTATTCGTCGACCCAGGAAGTCTGGGGAAGAGGGCAGACGTGGCGGTTGACGCAGATGTGGATCAGCCAGTCGTACCTCGACCAAAAACTCAACATCAAATTTGGGCGTTTCGGCGAAGGCGAGGATTTCAACAGCTTCCCCTGCGACTTCCAGAACCTGGCCATGTGCGGTTCACAGATGGGCAACTGGGCAGGCAGTGGGATCTGGTACAACTGGCCCATTTCGCAGTGGGCCGGACGCGTCAAATACGAGTTGGCACCACAAGTGTTTGTACAAGTTGGGGCCTACGAACACAACCCGTCGCTGCTGGAGGACAACAACGGCTTTAAATTGAACATGAGTGGCGGTGAAGGTTTGATCTTGCCGATCGAGCTGCTCTGGACTCCGACTGTGAACGCCTTGCCTGGCGAGTATCGAGTCGGCGCCTATTACAGCACGGCCGATGCTACCGACGTTAAAAGCCGTGAAGTGCCCGGTGATGTTTCCAGCAACCTGGTTTCACGCGACAGCAAATACGGTTACTGGCTGGTCGCGCAGCAGCAGGTCACCTCTCACAACGGGGACCCCAGCCGTGGTTTGTCGCTGTTCGCCAACGTCACGGTGCAGGATCGTGAAACCAGTCAGGTCGGGCACTTTATTCAGGCTGGGTTGACGTACAAAGGCGTGTTCGATGCCCGTCCACACGACGACTTGGGATTTGGCGTGGCGCGCATCAGTACCAACTCGCGCTATCGCAACAATCAAAAAGCGATCAACCAGGCCAACAACCAAACGGACTACAACAATCCCGCGTATCAGCCGGTGCAGGGTAATGAGTATGACGCTGAGTTGTACTACGGTGTCCACGCGACGAAGTGGCTGATCATTCGCCCCAATGTTCAGTACGTGCACAATCCGGGCGGTGTCAGCGAGGTCGATAATGCCTGGGTGGCCGGGGTGAAAATCCAGAGCAGTTTCTAACGTTCTGGCCTGATTCATCCGCCCGCTACATGAAAGCCACGACAGCACGTCGTGGCTTTTTTTCAGGTGCCTTGTTCATTCATTGGTAATGAACACGCTTCAAATTACTTCTTGTGACATGGATGCAAGGTCAGGATAAACGCACCAGACCTTGCATCCCTTACGCAGCGGCTATCAGTTCGGGGTTGGCGCGTCTTCGCGCAAAAGCCCGTGACGTTTCAATGCCTGCCAGAACTCGGCGGGAATCGGGTGGCTGAACCACTCAAGATTCTTCTCCAGTTGTTCCACGGTTCGTGTGCCGGCAACGAACGAGGGAATCGCCGGATGAGCGACCACGAACTGCATGGCGGCGGCCGGCAGTGGTACGCCGTACGCCTTGCACACCACTTCAATGGCCCGCACCCGTTCCATGATATGCGCAGGGGCCGGGGCATAGTTGTAACGAGCCCCTTCAACGGCGCCTGTGGCCAATATCCCTGAATTGAATCCCCCTCCGATGAGCACGGCGGCGCCCCGTTCTTCGCACAGTGGCAAGAATTCGTCGAGGGAGTCTTGCTCGAGCAGTGTGTAGCGCCCAGCGAGAAGAAAACAGTCGAAATCCCGCTGCTTCAGGGCTTCATGGCAGACTTGCCATTCGTTCACTCCGACACCGATTGCCTTCACCACACCTTCGTCTCGCAGCTGTGAGAGGGCTCGCCAGGCACCGTCCATGGCTTGTTTGAATATCTCGGGTTGCTCCGCTCCACGCGTAAAGACGTCGATGTCGTGGATGAAGCAAATATCTATTCGCTCCAGCGCCAATCGTTGCAGAGAGTCTTCGAACGAGCGCATGGTACCGTCGTAGCTATAGTCGAAGGTCATTTCGTTCGGGGCAGCGCTGCTCCAGGGACTGAAGTCGATCAGCGAACGCGGCTTGGCCTTGAGAACACGCCCGACCTTGGAGGAGATCACAAACTCGTCGCGGTTCTTCCAGCGCAGCGAGTGCCCGGTGCGCAGTTCGGCCAGACCGTGGCCATACATCGGGGCAGTGTCGAAGAGGCGGACGCCACCCTCCCAGGCACGCTGGAACATGGCATCTGAAGTGGCTTCGTCGGTAGGACGAAACAGGTTGCCGACGGGAGAAGTACCAAAGGCAAAATTGCTGACATCCAGGTTCACTCGGCCGAGTTTTCTTTTTGTAGACGGCTGCATGAGTCAATCCTCAAATAGGTAGCTGATTAAAGTTCAATGTAGTCAGAGCTGTGGGCGACCTGCTCCCAGTGCGATAACTTGATCCGCCTCGACTGTTGCGCCTGATATCCCGAGACCTCCTATGACCTTGCCTTGGCGGTCGTGCAGAACAATGCCGCCACCGAAACTGATCAGCCCGCCGTTGGTGCCTTCCAGGGAGTAAATATCACCTCCCGGTTGAGCCCGAACACCGAGCGCGGCACTGTCAGTGCGGAACAACGCAGCGGTGCGGGCCTTCTTGGTTGCGACTTCTATGGCACCGGGCAGGGCGTCGTCCATTCGCAGAAAGGCTCGCAGGAGACCGGCGTCATCAACCACGCTGATACAGACTGCAAAGCCTTGCTCGTTTGCCAGCGACACCGCGCGACTGACAATTTCCTGAGACAGTTGATCCAGCATGTATAGCTCCTTGAGCTGAGAGGGTAGGAGTCCTGATCATCCGGGGGCTACTTGCTGTCGTGAAGGTGTAAGGAGCGCTTGGTGGAGAAAGTTTGCTGATGTCGAATATTTCCTTGAATCCAAAGGAGAGGTGTGTGGCCTGAGCCCTACAACAGGACTCAAGCACGGCGGGCATAGAAGGCGTCCAACATTTCGGGGTCAGATCAAATTTAGGTGGACACCATCGCCTTTGGCGTCGGGGGTCAGGAAAGTGTGTTGGCCGGACGCATACTCCCTAAGACCATTCAGTCCACGAAAGCTAGGTGGTCTTGGTTTTCTAAATCAGGTGAAGGTTTTCGCAAAACCGATCGACTGCATTTATCGACTGATGCTGCCTGTCGCCATCGACAGTATTGGGTCGTTCCCTGCTTATCAAATCCGATGAAATCGGTGGTCTGCGACCCGTTTCTGGTCCAATCGGAGTTAGGTTCGCTGTCGTTCATGCGGTGCTCTACTGCGTTCCAGTCGAACCATTGGAATAGTCCACTCACCGAAGGACCCTTTCGTGTGGATGACCACACCCGTATTTTCCATGGCGATTACTCGGTGGAAACCGGTAGCAACGCTCAATACTGAGGCCGCTCGCAGACTGAGGGTACACATAGAGGTAGAAAATTTTCCGAACTCAAAATTTCCATTTATTTTCAATAACAAAGAGAAAAATTCGATTCCGGCACGGACATCTTGCATGAGCATGGATTGAAAGGCTTTCATGAGCTACGGGCGGCTTACGCCTGTGAGCGCTATGAGCAACTGACTGGCTTAAATGCACCCGTCAATGGCGGTCGTGTTCATCGAGAAGATCGAGAGCTTGATCAGCGTGCACGACAGCAGATCAGCCACGAATTGGGACATAACCGCATCGATGTGGTGAGTGCCTACATCGGAGGTCGGCGATGACGGCCGAGTTCGATATAGCGTTGTTTCTGAGTCCCGTGCTCAAAGGTGCGCATGCCACGCGGCAGCGACATATCAGGCAGGCAGAAAGGATGCGCGATGCGATTCGTGAGCGCTGGAGTTGTGCGACCCCCTGGTCCTGGAAGGAAAAGCACACCAGATGGTTTTTAGAGCACTATCTGCGTAGTTCAGCACCAGCGACGGTCTATTACTATGAGTTAACAGCAGGGTTGATCCGCCGTAGAAAGGCAAAAGTCGTGGTTGCCTGATAGACCTTTAAGCGTGAGCCCCTGAGTATGGGAATGCGGAGCCTTCCCATACTCAGGGGCTTGGCTGAAGAGGCGCAGGCATACCAGAGATCTGGCGACTGTCGTCACTCCTTTCGCCCTACTACACGACACGGATCGTAGCCGGTGGCGCGTACCTTTTGGATGTTCAACGAATCGGTACGACGTTGCGATCTCTGGTTTGATTGATGGCCGATGCCGACAGGCTGCCGGTGGCCGCCTTTTGGATATGTTCACTCCACCAAGCCATCATCGGACGCCGGCGTTCGATGTAATCCGTCCGGTTGTAGGCGCTACGAACTTCGTCCTTGTCGACATGCGCCAGCGCGACCTCGATCAGCTCCGGATCCCAACCATACTCATTCAGGATGGTGCTCGCCATCGAACGCAAGCCGTGGCTGACTAGACGGTCCTGAAAGCCCATGCGCTTCAACGCCATGTTGGCGGTCTGGCTATTGGCATGGGTGCGGGGGTTTCTATCTGAGGGGAACACGTACTCTCTGTTACCGCTGAGTTGCTTGAGCGTCTCCAGTAACGAAAGTGCCTGATCGGTAAGGGGGATTGTGTGCGGCCGACGCTTTTTCATTCGCTCTGGCGGAATGGTCCAGACGCGTTTGTCGAAGTCGATATCTGCCCATCGTGTGGTGGCTGCTTCGGCAGGGCGGGTCATTGTGTGCAACTGCCATTCGATCAGGCAGCGGGTCGTACGCTTAATGCTGGCGTTTGCGATTTCCATCATGAGCTCGGGAAGCTCCTCAGGTGGTAGCGCAGCCATGTTCTCTTTCTTGGGTTTCTTGAACACCGCCCGAATACCACTGAGGGGGTTCGCAAATATCAGCCCCGAGTTGACCCCGTAGGTCATGATCTCGTTGAGTCGCTGACTCAATCGCTTCACGGTCTCGAGGCTCCCTTTGGCCTCGATTGGGCGAAGGATCTTGATAACCATCGGAGCGGGTAATCGAAGTGCCGCTCAAATGTCAGAGCTGATCTTCTCGTGCGGCTATGGCTATAGGGGTGGCGACACCGGCGACAACGCACGTAAAGCGCGGACTGGAGCATGGCGACAGAAGTGGCGACAGTCGCCACTTTCTGAGCGCATTGGCCGTGACGCTTGACCGCCATTTCGAGTGGGTATAAAAATTGGCGCACGGATCGCTGTCGTTGACAGCACCAGCCCAGGTAGCCAGAACCTTCAAGGCTACGCCACTTGCGTGGTGGTTCTCCCAAAGTGCGATTAGCATCCGGCGGCTCGCACGGTCACTCCCCAAGAGTGATGGATGCCTACTCGACTTGTCTGGCTACTGCGGCAGACGATGGACCTCCCTCGCTGCGCTGCAGCAACCTCACCTCTCGGCACATTTCTCTGCGCCAATCCGCGCCCGTCTCTTTCTCCTGGAAAGAGACGGGCGCTCGTACCACTGCTGCAAGCCACGCCGTACATGGCATTGCCGCAACTCTCCTCGTGACAATCGGCCTGACAAATCCGATTCGTCGCCATCCGCAACGACACAGGCACCGGTGCCGCAGCCTATGGAAAGGCTGCACCTGACTGACAGTCAGGTGTGCCCTAGGTGTCGATGTTGTTGCCTTCTCCCTCCCAGGATCTCCAGGTGCCGAACTCGTCGGTCGGCACAGCCGCCACCCGCCCGCATTTTCGGATGCGCCAAGGAGGCCAGATTCATGGGTTCATGCCCTCGCTCCCGGTCGTAAGGAGCCGTTCGTTCCGCGTCAGTGAGCACCTCACAGGCCGCAGGGGCCTTGATCCCTGATAACACTCAACACCCGTGGCGGGACTACGTGAGGACAACCAGCAATGAACGAGGAGAGGGCCCATGCAGCAGTTAGATTCGAAGCTTGAACTACCACGATTCCCTCGACCGCTGGTCGAGTCGAATCCTGTGGCCGAGCCTTATCCGATCCAGGCACTGGGCGGGATTCTAGGGCCTGCGGTCGAGCGCATGGCCGAGGTAATCGGCGTGCCCCAGGCACTGGCTGCACAATCAGCCTTGGCTGCTTCGGCGCTGGCCACCCAAGGTCATGCGGGTTTACAGCTCGACGGGAGAAATTACCCTCTGTCGCTGTACCTGATTACGGTGGCCGCGTCCGGTGATCGTAAAACGGCAGCAGATCGATGTGCATTACTGCCTGCACGGCAATGGGAACGTGAGCAGTGGCAACGCTATCGCGAACAACTTGCTCGATACCGTGCCGTACAAAAAAAGGCTCAGCGTATTAATCCTGGCGATCCTGACTCCGCAAACCGTGTGCTCGTAGAAGAGGAGCCCTCTGCCCCTAGGTTGATCACTACGGACCCGACTATCGAGGCGCTGGTCAAAGGGCTCTGTCACGACTTACCGAGCATGGGCCTGTTCTGCGACGAAGGCGGGCAATTCCTTGGTAGCAGCACCATGAGTCGGGACAACCGTTTGAAAGCGGTCACGACCTTGTCGTCACTCTGGGATGGCAGCCCGATAGATCGCGCTCGCTCTATGGCCGGTGAAAGCTTGCGGGCTTATGACCGGCGTTTGAGTCTGCACTTGATGCTGCAACCGTACTTGGCCGTGCAGTTACTCAGTGACCCGTTGCTGCAGGGGCAAGGCATCCTTGGTCGCTGCCTGATGACCTGGCCCACCAGCCTAGCCGGACAACGCAGTTACCAGGCTGTCGACTTGTCCAAAGACCCCGCCCTAAAGCGATATCACCACCGCCTTTCGGCCCTGTTTCATCAGCCTTGGTCGCTCTCCTCTGACGGTGCTTTGCGCCTCTCACCGCTAAACCTCAGTCCTTTGGCGCGCCGCCGCTGGATTGATCTGCATGACGCCATCGAAGCCCAGTTGGGTGAGTTTGGGGAACTGGCCAGCGTACGGCCTAGTGGATCGAAGGCCGCCGACAACCTGCTGCGCGTCGCTGGCATCCTGGCAGTGGTGGAGGAGAGCAGTGCCGTGGAGGTCGACCATATCCAACGGGCCTCGACCTTGATGGGCTACTACCTCACCGAGATCCAGCGGCTGACCGAACAGGAGCCGGTGTGCCGGATAAAGGAAGAGGCTGATCGATTGCTGCGCTGGCTACAGGTCAAGGATTGGAAGCGTTTCAGTGTTCGAGAGCTAAATCGCAACGGCCCCCGTTTTGCCCGTAAGAGCAGTCGTTATACCACCAAGCTGTTGGTCGAGTTGATTGATCATCAGTGGTTGATCACCGACGGCCAGACCTTCGAGGTGCGCCATGTTCAATCTTGACGAAGCGCTGCGCAATCACCTGGCTCAACGCCAAAAGGAGCCTAAAGCGCGTTTTGTCGCCGCCAGTGTCGCCACTTTGTCGCCACGCTCAAAGCCAGGCAGAACAAGCGTTGTCGCCGGTGTCGCCGATGTCGCCACTACCCATGAAGCTAGCGCCTCGATGACCGCCATCATTCAATGGTTGAGAGAGGAGGGGGCGCATCTTTACGTCACCGGCAACACGCTGTGTTTTCGCCCGACTGATTGGGCTCAGGTCGCGATCGTGAGTGCGCACTGGCGAGCCCTTTTGCATGATCTCGCGGAAGTCGATCAGGAGCAGAAAAATGGCTCGGGTCTGTAAGCGAGCTGGGCGCAATTTCGGCTTCGGTCGGCAGCTTAGCTATGCCGGACCGCAAGCATTGAAAGATCTGTTTGGCGACGGCCATTTTGCGACTGTCAAAGCCCATAGCGATCGCTGGCAAGCCTTCGTGAATTGGTGCCGATCCGAGGACGGCCCGAGGCTCAATGATGCGCGACAGATTGATCGCGAGATCCTCATGCGGTACGCCGGTCACGTGCGTGAGCAGGTTGATCAGGGCAACGTCGGTATTGCCACCGCGCAGAACCGCCTGTCCAGCGTGAACCGAACGATGGCCGCGCTGCGTGGTGATCAGTACGTCAAAATTCCCAGTCCGAGCAAGGCGTTGGGCCTGCAGCGCTCAGGCGTGCGCAGTGAGGCACCGCAAGGCCAAGACCGTGTGCGGATCGAGCAGATCGCACAGGCGTTGTCAGAGCACGGCCAGCAACGAGTAAGCGCAATTGTGTATCTGGCCCGGGAGACTGGCATGCGTCTGCGTGAAGTGATCCTAGCGGACCTGCCCCGACTGCAACGAGAGGCCAGGCAACTGGGCAAGATCAACATCCAGGATGGCACCAAAGGCGGTCGATCAGGCGCATCAGCGCCGCGTTGGATTGCGGTCACGGATCAAGTCCGCGATGCCCTCTACAGAGCTAGCGAAGCCTCGCCCAACGGCAGTCGGAATCTATTAACGCCCTACGAAAGTTACAAAGTCTTCTTACGGGCAGTTGTGCGTCCTGCGCGGGACATTCTGCATGAGCATGGATTGAAAGGCTTTCATGAGCTGCGAGCGGCGTACGCCTGTGAGCGCTATGAGCAATTGACCGGCTTCTCGGCACCCGTCAATGGCGGTCGTGGCCATCGAGAAGACCGAGTGCTTGATCGGCAAGCCCGCCAGCAGATCAGTCATGAGTTGGGACATAACCGCATCGATGTAGTGAGTGCCTACATCGGTGGTCGGCGATGACGTCCGAGTTCGACATGGCGTTGTTTCTGAGTCCCGTGCTCAAGGGGGCGCATGCCTCGCGGCAGCGGCACATCAGACAGGCGGAAAGGATGCACGAGGCGATTGGTGAGCGCTGGGGTTGCGCGACTCCTTGGTCCTGGAAGGAAAAGCACGTGAGATGGTTTTTGGAGCACTCTCTGCGTTGTTCAGCACCTGCGACCGTCTACTACTACGAATTAACAGCAGGGTTGATCCGACGCAGAAAGGCGCAAGCCGTGGTTGGCTGATAGATCTTCAAGCGTGAGTCCCTGAGTATGGGAATGCGGAGCCTTCCCATACTCAGGGGCTTGGCCGAAAAAGCGCAGGCGTGCGAGAGATTTGGCGATAGTCGTGAAGCCTATCGCCATGCTGCACTACACGGTTTTTAGCCGGTGCCACCGGCCCCAGAATGCTCAGCGTATCGGTACGACGTTGAGGTCTCTGGCGTGATTGATCGCGGCTGCAGACAGGCTGCCGGTAGCCGCCTTCTGGATATGTTCACTCCACCAGGCCATCATCGTACGCCGGCGTTCGATGTAGTCTGCCCGGTTGTAGGCGCTTCGAACCTCATCTTTATCGACATGCGCCAGCGCGACTTCGATCAGTTCCGGATCCCACCCATGCTCGTTCAGGATGGTGCTGGCTATTGAGCGCATGCCATGGCTGACCAAGCGGTCCTGAAAACCCATACGTTTCAACGCCATGTTGGCGGTCTGGCTATTGGCGTGAGTCCGTGGGTTTCGGTCTGCCGGGAAAACATACTCTCGGTGACCGCTATGGGACTTGAGTATATCCAGCAATGCCATGGCTTGATCGCTTAGCGGGATGCTGTGTGGGCGGCGCTTTTTCATGCGCTCTGGAGGGATGGTCCAGATACGCTTTTCAAAATCGATGTCCGACCAGCGAGTGGTCGCTGCTTCAGCGGGGCGAGTCATGGTATGCAACTGCCATTCGATAAGGCAGCGGGTCGTGCGTTTGATACTGGCGTTTGCGAGTTCCAGCATGAGCTCGGGTAGCTCTTCGGGCGGGAGCGCGGCCATGTTTTCTTTCTTGGGTTTCTTGAATACAGCCCGGATGCCACTGAGCGGGTTGGCGAAGATCAGGCCGGAGTTCACGCCGTAGGTCATGATCTCATTAAGCCGCTGACTAAGGCGCTTAACCGTCTCTAGGCTGCCTTTCGCTTCGATTGGACGAAGCAGCTCGATCACCATCGGCGCGGTGATTTTCGCGAGTGGCGTCGTCTTCAAATCGGGGAACACATGCAGCGTGAGTGACCGCCAAATGTCCTCGGCATAAGCCGGCGTGACCGAGTCCTTCTTAAGGTCGAACCAGGCAGTGGCTACGTTCTCGAAAGTGTGTTCCGTTTCTGCGCGCTTGGCCTCATTTAGCGTATCGCGCTGCACTTTCGGATCGATGCCCTGGGCGAGCAGCTCGCGGGCTTGCACTGCCATCTTTCGGGCGTTCGCCAGCGAAAGCTCTGGGTAGGTACCCAGGCCCATGTTAATTCGGTTTTTAGTCACCGGTTCCCGGTAGTTGAAATTCCACAGCAGAGAGCCGTTGCTGCGTACTCGGAGTTGCAAACCGTCCCCGTCGGTGAGGACGTAATCCTTGGACGCGGGTTTGACTCCCTTAAGCTGTCGATCGGAGAGACGTAGGGTTTGAGCAGGCATGAGATTTCCCTCAGACACTGATTTGGTATTCCAAAGGTTAGCACCGGAGGGGCTGGAATACCGTATGGAATACCGAAACCTCTGGAACTCCAAGAAGCTACAAAGACCTCAATAGCCGCTAAATCCTTGTATTTGCTGGATTTAAGGCACAAAAAAAGACGTCCGTGGACGTCTTTAGATGATGAAGTGGTGGAGCCGGGGGGATTTGAACCCCCGTCCGCCAGTACTCTGCTGTCGGTACTACATGCGTAGCCGTTTCTATTAAGTTAACCCTCAGCGACCCGAAGGGCAGGGTGCTTTGGGCGAGTTGTGTAAGTTTTAGCCGCTTCGTCCACAACGTACTGCACGGCGATTCTGTTCTATATGACAATCACTTTGGGTTTACAGACATCCCCTGATGATTGCTGGACCCGAAGGTACCAGGAGGGAAGGGCTAAGGCTGCTTACGCAGCGAGAGCGTATTCCCCGTAGGTTTCGTCATTGGCAACTATAGAAAGTTGCAACAGTGGATTTACGAGTTCTGTTACCAACTCGGCATGCACCTAAAGGTTCGCAACCGGCGTCGAATCCTAAACGGCCCCGTGCTTGTTGCTCGATGTGATCGTGAGCGACAAGCCTGTGCAGTGTACGTCAAACGGTCACAGAAGGCCAACCCGAAAGGTTGGCCTGGGTTATGGGTTGCCGCCCTTGTCCAGGTTCTGCAGGTCTTGCAGGGCCTTGGATGTGATCTCGATACACTTCTTCTCATCACCCGCCGCGTGGGCCGCTTTGGCTTGGGAGACGGCGGTGTCGATCTCGCCGCTTTTGCCGCTGGTATCAGTGGCGAGCAGCGCCTTGCCGTTGTTGATTTTATCCAGGTTGATCTGGCACAGGTCTGCGTCGTTGCCAGCGGCAAACGCGGGCGGGGCCAGCATTGCAGCGGTGATGAGCAAACCTGCAAGAGCGGAACGCTTCATGGGAGATCTCCTTGTGCAAAGAGGCCTCGATGCTGCGCGGTACGTGCAGGCAGCCGGCGAGGTCATTGGATCCGCCCCGGATTCCCAGGGCTTAAGCAAGTGACTACGCCAGTGTGCAGGGGTTCGTTTTTGTTGCGCGGGCCTGGGTCACTCTGTCCACCAGGTAGACCAGCCCGTGGTAATCGATGCCGCCGTGTTGGGTCAGGCCGATTTCACAGGTGCGGCTGGTGGAGATGCCTTCGCTGCAGTACTGCACGGCGTTCTTGAGGGAGCGCAGTGAGTGAGCGTTGAGTTCCGGGGTGGTGAAGCCTTTGTCGCCGGCAAACCCACAGCAATGGATGCCTTCGGGGATTACCACGTTATTGCTGCAGCGCCGGGCCAGGTCGATCAGGGCCTGGCTTTCGCCCAGGTGCTGGGTGCTGCAGGTTACATGTACTGCAATCGGTGCATCCTGGGGGGTGAAGTCCAGGCGGTCCATCAGGTGGGTGCGAATAAAACGTACCGGGTCGTAGAGGTCCAGGCGCGTTTGCCCAAGGTCCTGGACCAGGCGCAGGGTACATGGGCTGGTGTCGCAGTAGATGGGGTCGAGGCCGCCACGGCTGGCGTGGAGCAGGGCGCCGATCAGTTCCTGGCGTTTGTGCTCGGCCTGCTCTGCGTAGCCTTTGGAGGCGAAGGGCTGGCCGCAGCACAGGCTGTCGGGATTGTCCGGGATGACGACCTGATAACCGGCTTTTTCCAGCAGGCCACGGGTTTTGTCGTACAGCGACATCTGCTCTTTATCCCCAGCAGCCGGGCCCATTGCCCGCGATACACAGGCCGCGAGGTAGACCACTCGGGGGCGCTCGTCATTGACGGCCGGGCTGAAGCGGATGGCTTTTTCCGGCTGGGGCATGGCGGTGTTCCACTGCGGTATTTGCCCTTTGGACAGGCGGGTTACCGTGGCCGAGAGTTTCGCCAGGCGGGGCGCGCCGAGCAGCATGCGGGCGCCGTTGGCTACATGCAGGGTAAAGCGTGCACCTTGCAGCGCGGTGGAGAAATGGCCGGCCAGCCACTCGGCGGTTTTCGTACTACTCGCTTCGCGGCTGCGCAGTTTTTTCACCAGGTCGCCGGTATTGATGCCTACCGGGCAGCGCTGGGCGCACAACCCTGTTGCGGCACAGGTGTCGATGCCTTGGTAGTGATAGGCCGCTTCCAGTTCAGTGGTATCGATACCGGCGCGTTTGCGCGCCTGGATATCACGCCAGATCACGATGCGCTGGCGCGGGCTCAGGGTCAGGCCCTTGGATGGGCACACCGGCTCGCAGAAGCCGCACTCGATGCACTTATCCACAATCTCGTCGGCCGCCGGTAGCGGCTTGAGGTGCTTGAGGTGGATTTGCGGGTCTTCGCTCAACACCACGTCCGGGTTGAGAATACCGTTGGGGTCGAGCAGGCGCTTGAGCTGCCACATCAACTGGTAGGCGTCGCTGCCCCATTCCAGTTCGACAAAAGGCGCCATATTGCGACCGGTGCCGTGCTCGGCCTTCAGCGAACCGCCGAATTCCACGGCCACCAGTTGCGCTACGTCATCCATGAACGCTTGATAGCGTGTGACTTCTTGCGCGCTGTTGAAGCCTTGGGTGAAGACAAAGTGCAGATTACCTTCCAGGGCGTGTCCGAAAAGGATGGCTTCGTCGTAGTGATGTTTGTCGAACAGCTCGATCAAGCGGTTCACACCAATGGCCAGTTGCTCCACCGGGAAGGTCACGTCTTCGATGATCACCGTGGTGCCGGTTTTGCGTACGGCGCCGACGGCAGGGAAAGTGTCCTTGCGGATCGCCCATAGGCGCGCGTTTTCCACCGGGTCTTCGGTGAAGTCGACTTGCTTCTCGACTGGGAAACTGGCCAGCGATGCCATGATCAGCGCCAGTTGCTCATGCAGCAATGAGGACGAAGCCGCGCGGGATTCGATCAATAGCGCGCAGGCACCTTCCGATAGCTGTTGTACGAAAGCGGGCATGCCGGGTTTGTCCTGCACCGAACGCATACTGCGTCGGTCCAGCAGCTCGACCGCTGAGACGGGCTGGGTTTTCAGCACCGTCACCGCGTTGCAGCAGGTTTCCACATCGGGGAACACGATCAGGGCCGAAGCCTTGTTCGGGTGATCGATCACCGTGTCGTAGGTGACTGCGCTGATGAACCCCAGGGTGCCTTCGGAACCCACGAGCAAGTGGCTGAGGATATCCAGCGGCTCGTCGAAATCCACCAGGGCGTTGAGTGACAGGCCGGTGGTGTTTTTCAGACGGTATTTGTGGCGGATTTTTGCAGCCAGTTCAGCATTGGCCCGGGTCTCGCGGCCCAGGGTGGCCAAACGTTCAAGCAGTGCGCCGTGTTGCTGGCGGAACGCTGCGACGCTGGCGGCATCTTCAGTATCCAGGCGGCTACCGTCGGCCAGTACCAGGCGAATCCCCGCCAGGGTGTGATAGGTGTTTTGCGCGGTGCCGCAGCACATGCCGCTGGCATTGTTGGCGACAATTCCGCCAATTTTGCAGGCGTTGATTGACGCAGGGTCCGGACCGATCTTACGTCCGAACGGCGCAAGCCAGGCGTTGGCCTGGGCCCCAATCACCCCGGGTTGCAGGCGGATCTGCGTACCCTGGCCACGAATCTCGCGCCCGTTCCAGTTATCGCCGAGCACGATCAGCACTGAATCGCTGATCGCCTGGCCGGAGAGGCTGGTACCGGCTGCGCGAAAGGTCACTGGCACGCGGTCGCGTTGCGCCAGTTGCAGCAGTTCGACTACCTCATCTTCCGATTCGACGCGGATCACCAGTTGTGGGATCAGTCGGTAAAAACTGGCATCGGTACCGAAGGCCAGGGTGGAAAGAGGGTCGTCGAAGCGCCGATCTTTCGGGATCAGTCGTGCGACAGCATCAAGGAACGCGATGGGTAGGCTCATGGTGCCTCCAGGATCAGCAGCACCCAGTCTGAGGAGCCTAGGCGCCACGGCTCAGCAGACTGGGTTGTGAATAGCTGACGCCGCAAGGCGGCTGCGGCGTCGGTTCTTACGGTATTGCCTGTGGTCTTAATGCACCAGCATGCCGGTGAACCAGTACGCCTGGGCGTAGGTGATCAGGCCGACAATCGTAGCGAAAAACAGGCTGTGCTTGAGGGTAAAACGGAACAGGTCGGATTCCTTGCCCACCAGGCCGGTCGCGGCGCAGGCCACGGCGATCGATTGCGGGGAAATCATCTTGCCGGTCACGCCGCCACTGGTGTTCGCCGCTACCAGCAGGGTATCGCTGACGCCGATCTGGTGCGCGGTGGTGGCTTGCAGGGAGCTGAACAGGGCATTGGACGAGGTATCGGAACCGGTGAGGAACACGCCCAGCCAACCAAGGAACGGCGAGAAGAACGGGAATGCCGCGCCGGTGCCGGCCAATACCAGCGCCATGGTCGAAGACATGCCGGAGTAGTTGGTGACGAATGCGAACGCCAGCACCATACCGATGGACAGGATTGGCCAGCGCAACTCGTAGAACGTCTCTTTCAAAGTGGTCAGACCAGTTCTGACGTTGATTTTCAGCACCAGCATGGAGAGCAATGCGGAGAAGAAAATCGCCGTGCCCGTGGCGGAAATCGGGTCCAGCTTGAACACCGCCGAGATGGCCGTCGGGTTGGTGACGATGGGCGCAACCTTGACCACCATCTGGTCCAGGTGCGGAATCGCAAAGTTGAACACCCAGCTGTACATCGACCCGCCGGCGGCGAACATGGCTTTGAACGGCTTGAGGGTCCAGATGGTGACCAGCACGGTCAGGATCAGGAACGGCGACCAGGCTTTGAAAATTTCCATCAGGCTGTAAGGCGAAGCCACGGAAGTGCGTGGTTGGCCGAAACCGCCGACGCTGCCGGTGACCGAAACGCTGGACGTGGCGCCAGCAATCTGGGCACCCGCAGTGCGCTTGGGCTGCCAGACTTTCAGGAACAGGGTCAGGGAAATCAGGCTGGCCAGGGCCGAGGTGATATCCGGCAGTTCCGGGCCGATGAAGTTGGAGGTGAGGTACTGGGTGATGGCAAAGCTCAAGCCAGCCACTAGTGCTGCAGGCCAGGTTTCCTTGACGCCGCGCACACCGTCCATCATGAACACCAGCCAGAACGGCACGAACAGTGACAGCAGTGGCAATTGGCGACCGGTCATGGCGCCGATCTTGAAGGCGTCGATACCGGTGACCTGGCCGGCCACGATGATCGGGATCCCCAGGGCGCCGAACGCCACGGGTGCGGTGTTGGCAATCAAGCACAGGCCGGCGGCGTACAGTGGGTTGAAGCCCAGTCCTACCAGCAGCGCGGCAGTAATCGCCACGGGTGCGCCGAAACCGGCGGCACCTTCCAGGAACGCGCCGAAGCAGAAGCCGATCAGCAGCACTTGCAGGCGCTGGTCATCGGTAATCGACAGCACGGAGCTGCGGATCACTTCGAACTGGCCACTTTTGACCGTCAGTTTGTAGAGGAATACCGCGGCGACGATGATCCAGGCGATTGGCCACAGGCCGTAGGCAAAGCCATAGCCGGCAGCGGCGAGTGCCATATCGACCGGCATCTGGAAGGCGAAGATCGCCACCAGGATCGACAACGCCAGGGTGATGCTCCCGGCAACATGGCCTTTAAGGCGAAATACCGCCAGGGCCAGGAAGAAAAATACGATAGGAATGACGGCGGCCAGTGCGGACAGGCCAAGGCTGCCGAGTGGGCTGTAGAGCTGTTGCCAGGTTTGCATATGGGGTGGCCCCTAATTGTTGTTGGTCATGCATGTTCAGCGGATCTGGGTAATTGGTAATACCAATTTACAATCGCTGATGGCTAGGGTAAGAGCCTTCGGGGTGATGTGTCAATTTGCCGCCTGAGAAACTTTGGTCGCATGTCGGCGGGCGTTGGGTCTGATCGGTGTAATCAAAGGGGTTCTGATAGGTGCCGCCGGCGCGGCAATAGGCCAGAATAGAGGGCCCGGCGAGTGGCCGGGATCGTGGAGAGTCAGTTATGGCGTTTGATCAGGTGCGTCAGCGCCGTTTGTCCGACGATATTGTCGAGCAGCTTGAGGGGATGATCCTTGAGGGCACGTTGAAGTCGGGCGAGCGATTGCCAGCCGAGCGCGCACTGGCTGAACAGTTCGGTGTGTCGCGCCCGTCGCTGCGCGAGGCGATCCAGAAGCTGGCGGCCAAGGGGTTGCTGGTCAGTCGTCAGGGCGGCGGCAATTATGTGGTGGAGACGCTGGGTTCAACCTTCAGCGATCCATTGCTGCATTTGTTGGAAAGCAATCCCGAGGCCCAGCGCGATCTGTTGGAGTTTCGCCAGACGCTCGAAGCCTCTTGTGCGTATTACGCCGCCTTGCGCGCCACCGAAGTGGACCGGGAGCGGCTGACCGCAGCTTTTGACGCGTTGCAGGATTGCTACACGCGTGATGATGAAGTGAGTCGCATTGAAGAGGGGGCGGCCGATGCCAGGTTTCACTTGGCTATCGCCGAGGCCAGCCACAACGCGGTATTGCTGCACACCATTCGCGGCTTGTTTGATTTGCTCAAGCGCAACGTGGTGACCAATATCGGCGGCATGTACCAGCAACGCACCGAAACCCGCGACATGCTGATCAACCAGCACCGGGATTTATACCTGGCGATTATTGAAGGGCGGGCGGAACAGGCACGGGAAGTTTCAACACGTCACCTGCTGTATGTGCAGGAGGTGTTGGAGGAGGTGCGTCAGGAAGTGCAGCGCATGGCTCGGGCGGAGCGGCGCAAGGGCATGTAGCCTGCCATTGCGGCGCAGGGAGCCGTCCCTACGCCGCGCGGGCTCGCATCAAGGGGCGGGGAAGATCAGTCTTCCTTGCCCTTGTTGCGTACGGCGCGTTGCAATTCCCGATTGGAGTCGCGCTCGCGCTCGGTATCGCGCTTGTCGTATTCCTTCTTGCCCTTGCCCAGTGCGATCTCGCACTTGACCAGGTGCTTGCTCCAGTACCACGACAGGCAAACGCAGGCATAACCCTTCTGCTGCACGGCAGCGGCAAGCTTTTCCAGTTCGCGGGCATTGAGCAGCAGCTTGCGCGTACGCACCGGGTCGGCAATCACGTGGGTGCTGGCAGTCATCAGCGGCGTGATATGACTGCCGAGCAGCCAGGCCTCGCCATCCTTGAGCAGCACGTAACTGTCGACCAGTTGCAACTTGCTGGCGCGCAGACTTTTTACTTCCCAGCCGGCCAGGACCAGACCAGCCTCGAACCGATGTTCGATGAAGTAATCGTGTCGCGCCTTTTTGTTCTGCGCGATGGTCCCTGTTGGGTGTTTCTTTTGTTTAGCCATAGGGGCGGCATTATAGGGAGTTGCGAGCGTGTCGGCTACGGTCAACCTGCGTGCTTGAGCGTGTTGGATGAATCCCGGACAATACAGGCTGTTCTCTGATTTTTTTCTCTCGCGAATCGGGCAGTCTTTTCGCGATGTTTGCCGCTCAGCTTCGGAAATAACGCTCCCATGACGACGCATATTCAACGCTCGGCCCTGTTGCCTTACCCGGCACAAGCGCTCTATGACCTGGTCAACGACGTGGCGAGCTACCCGGATTTCCTGCCCTGGTGCTCCTCGTCCACGGTGCTGGAGAGCAGCGATGAGCATATGCGTGCGAGTCTGGAAGTGTCCAAGGGCGGGCTTGGCCAAAAATTTGTGACCAGCAATGTGCTGGTTCCTGGCCGGTCCATCGAGATGAATCTGGAAGAAGGGCCATTCACTCAACTGCACGGTGTCTGGGTATTCAAGCCATTGGGGGAGAAGGCGTGCAAGATCAGCCTGGACCTGACGTTTGATTATGCAGGCTCCATAGTGCGGGCAACTTTGGGCCCACTGTTCAACCAGGCGGCGAATACCCTGGTGGATGCGTTTTGCCAGCGAGCCAAGCAACTGCATGGCTGAGCCGCTGATCGAGATTGAAGTGGTCTACGCCGCTGTAGACCGCCAACGGCTGTTGAACCTGGCCGTTGCGCCGGGTACGAGCCTGCGGGCGGCGGTGTTGGCTTCAGGCATTGCGGCACAGTTTCCTGAGGTGGATGTGGCTAATTGCCCTTTGGGGATTTTCGGCAAGGTCGTGGCGGATGCGCAAACCCGCAGCGTGCAGGTCGGCGATCGCATTGAAATTTATCGCCCTTTGCTGGCGGATCCCAAAGAGGTGAGGCGCTTGCGAGCGGCAAAAGCGGCCGAGGCTCGGCGGCAAAATCCGTGACCTGTGAAATAGCAGGCAACAAAAAGCCCGGCATGCCGGGCTTTTTGTTGAACAATGAAAATTATTGCGGGCCAGTATCCAGCGGCTCTGGTGTTGGCACCGGAACGGTTTCCACGCTGTCGATGTCTTTCTGGATCGTATCCAGCAAAGAACCTGGCTTGGCCGGCACTTCGGACTTGGGCTTCTCGCCGTTCTGCACAGGAGCAGTGACGTTGGTGCCGTTATCCTTGCCTAGCAGGGCTTCATCGCGGCTCACGCCAGGCATGAAGTCACCGGAAAGGCTGACGAGCTGGTCGTTGCCATTAAAGATGACACTGACGCGCTCCTGTTGGCGCTCCCCGCCCCCAGGCTGCAGGCTATAGAGATAATCCCAGCGATCGGCATGGAATGTGTCGGTCAGCAGGGGATTGCCCATGATAAACCGTACTTGCCGTCGGGTCATTCCCGGACGTAACTGGTCTATCATGTCCTGCGTGACGACATTGCCCTGCTGGATGTCGATTTTGTAAACCCCGGGGAATGAACAACCGGCGAGTGCGAGCAGTCCCACAAGGGTGAAACTGGTTAGCAAGAGCTTGGTGTTTTGCATCGGTGGGCGACTTCCACTATCTTGGCTGGGACAACGTAAACGCCGATCATACCCGTATTAAGAGAAGCTGCGAAGCAGCATCCGCGAGAAAGCTAACCATGGTTGAAAATAGCGAACTACGCAAAGCCGGTCTTAAAGTGACTCTGCCACGAGTCAAGATTCTACAAATGCTCGATTCCGCCGAGCAGCGCCACATGAGTGCCGAGGATGTCTACAAGGCGCTGATGGAGTCTAACGAGGACGTCGGCCTGGCCACGGTTTACCGTGTACTGACCCAGTTTGAAGCCGCAGGGCTGGTGGTTCGTCATAATTTCGACGGCGGTCATGCAGTTTTTGAACTGGCTGACGGTGGTCATCACGACCACATGGTTGACCTGGATACCAATGAGGTTATCGAGTTCACCAGTCCCGAAATCGAAGCGCTGCAGCACAAGATTGCTGAGGAGCACGGATTCGATTTGGTGGACCATAATCTGGTTCTGTACATACGTAAGAAAAAGTAAGAAAGCTACGCAGATTCACTCTGCGAAACGATCGAAGGCGACCCTAGGGTCGCCTTCGTGCTGTCTGTCGCCAGAAAATCCCGGAAAGAACGGGATCAAACCTTTGCCGTTACCACCATCTTTTTCGCATGAGCCAGGGACTCCTTGGTCAGGTCGATGCCGCCGAGCATGCGCGCGACTTCTTCCACCCGCTCGGTCTTGTTCAGCTTGGACACGGCGGTATGCGTCGCATCGCTGCCCCGCACCTTATGCACGAACAGATGCTGATGCCCCTGGGCTGCCACCTGTGGCAAGTGGGTAACCGTCAAGACTTGCCCACGCTCGCCGAGGCGGCGCAGCAATTGGCCGACAATTTCTGCAGTCGGCCCGCCGATCCCCACGTCCACTTCGTCGAATACCAATGTTGGTACGCGTGAGGTCTGGGCGGTAATGACCTGAATCGCCAGGCTGATCCGTGACAGTTCGCCGCCAGACGCCACCTTGGCCAGCGCCTTGAGGGGTTGACCAGGGTTGGCGCTCACCAGCAGTTCGACCTGCTCCAGGCCATTGGGCTGCAGTTCATTGCCGCTATTGGCGTGCAACTCGATGGTGAAGCGCCCGCCGGGCATGCCCAGGCGTTGGATTTCCTGTTCCACGGCGCAGGCCAGTCCGGTTGCCGCATGATGTCGCAGGTCGCTCAACTCCCGGGCCTTTTCCTGGTAGTGGCGGGCGAAGGAGGCCAGTTCATCGCCCAGGCGCTCGATGGATTCATCATTGGCATTCAGGGTTTCGATCTCGTCCAGCAGTTTTTGCTGCATGGCTGCGACTTCGGTCGGCTGGATACGGTGTTTGCGTGCCAGGGTATAAATAGTGTCGAGGCGTTCTTCGATCTCTTGCAGGCGTGCCGGGTCGGCATCGAAGTGGTCGAGGAAGCGGTTCAGCTCGCCAACGGCTTCTTCTACCTGGATTTGTGCGCTGGTCAGCAGGGTGGTGGCTTCATTCAATGATCCAGAGCCGCTGTTCACGCTCGACAGGCGGTTAAGGCTTGCTGTCAGTGCATTCAGCACATTGCCGGAGTCACTTTCGCTGCATTGCTCGACAACCTGGCGGCAAATGCCCAGCAGTGTCTCGGCATTGGTCAGGTTCTTGTGCTCCTGCTCCAGCTGTTCCAGCTCGGTTTCGCCCAGGCCCAGGCTTTCCAGCTCTTCCAACTGATAGCTGAGAAGCTGGTGGCGGGCACGTTGTTCGTCTCCGGAATTGGACAGCCGTTCCAGCTCCTGGCGGGTCTGGCGCCAGCGTTGTGCGGCCAGTTGTACCTGGCGCGCCAGGTCGGTCGCGCCGGCGTATTCGTCCAGCAGTCGCCGATGGGTGTCGGTTTTGAGCAAGGACTGGTGTTCGTGTTGGCTATGGATGTCGATCAGCAGTTCGCCAAGGGCTTTCAAATCACCGAGTGGGCAGGGCGTGCCATTGATGTAGCCGCGGGAGCGGCCTTCGGCGGTAATTACCCGGCGCAGGATGCACGGGCCATCGTTATCAAGGTCGCGTTCGGCGAGCCAGGCGCTGGCCTCCGGGATGTCGGCCAGATCAAAGGTTGCCAGGATATCGGCCTTGTCTGCGCCGGGGCGAACCACCCCACTGTCGGCGCGGTCGCCCAGGGTCAGGCCCAGTGCGTCGAGCATGATCGACTTGCCGGCGCCGGTTTCGCCTGTGATTACGCTCATCCCGCGATCCAGTTCAAGATCCAGATGCTCGACGATGGCGTAGTTATGTACGGACAGGTGAACCAGCATGACGGCTGCTCCCAGGCTTTAGGTCTGGTTATTTATACAGTGTTTTGTTCTGGGCTGACAATCCTGCGGCTTAGCTCAATTTGCTTGGGTAGTAGTTTTTTTTAGTGCGATGAGGAATGAGTGGAAAGTATGAGTCGGGACATGTCGGCCCTTGAACCTGGAAATTGTGGCCCCATATACCGGAACAGAAGCGCGAGTCGAGTTCGCGCAGGATTTAGAAAGGAGAGAACTATGGCTGACGAACAGACGCTGGATACGCAAAACCCAGACGCCAACCAGGCCTCGCAGGCAGCGGGTGAAGACCTGGCGGCTCGTGTGCAAGTGCTCGAAGAGCAGTTGGTAGGCGCTCAGGATCAGGCTTTGCGTGTTGCTGCCGATCTGCAGAACGTCCGCCGCCGCGCCGAGCAGGATGTAGAGAAAGCCCACAAGTTCGCGCTGGAAAAGTTTGCCGGTGATCTGTTGCCGATCATCGACAGCCTGGAGCGTGGCCTTGAGTTGTCCAACCCGGACGACGAAAACATCCGCGCCATGCGCGAGGGGATCGAACTGACCCTGAAAATGTTCCAGGACACCCTGAAGCGTTATCAGTTGGAAGCCATCGATCCGCAAGGCGGTGAGCCGTTCAACGCTGAACATCACCAGGCCATGGCGATGCAGGAAAGTGCAGATCTTGAGCCCAATAGTGTGTTGAAAGTGTTCCAGAAGGGTTACTTGCTCAATGGTCGCTTGTTGCGCCCTGCGATGGTCGTGGTGAGCAAGGCTCCTGCACCTGTTGCACCGTCGATTGACGAGCAGGCTTGAAATCCTTCGTAACGACCCCATTTATAAGTCAAGTGTTTAAGTCTGTCGCAGTCAGCCACCACTGCTGCGGCAACCAAATTCAAGTTTCGGGAGAGTAAATCATGGGCAAAATTATCGGTATCGACCTGGGGACCACCAACTCCTGCGTCTCCGTCATGGAAAACGGCAAAGCCAAAGTTATCGAAAACGCCGAAGGCGCGCGTACCACGCCGTCGATCATTGCATACGCCAACGACGGTGAAATCCTCGTTGGTCAGTCGGCCAAGCGTCAGGCTGTAACCAACCCGCACAACACCCTGTACGCGGTGAAACGTCTGATCGGTCGTAAGTTCGACGAAGAAGTCGTACAAAAAGACATCAAGATGGTGCCTTACAAAATCGCCAAGGCTGACAACGGTGACGCCTGGGTTGAAGTAAACGGCAACAAGATGTCTGCACCGCAGATCTCGGCTGAAGTCTTGAAAAAGATGAAGAAAACTGCCGAAGACTACCTCGGTGAAGCAGTGACTGAAGCGGTGATCACCGTTCCTGCCTACTTCAACGACAGCCAGCGTCAAGCGACCAAAGACGCCGGCCGCATTGCGGGCCTGGACGTAAAACGCATCATCAACGAACCAACCGCAGCCGCTCTGGCCTACGGTATGGACAAGGCCAAGGGCGATCACACTGTGATCGTTTATGACCTGGGTGGCGGCACCTTCGACGTTTCCGTGATCGAAATCGCTGAAGTCGACGGTGAGCACCAGTTCGAAGTGTTGGCTACCAACGGTGACACGTTCCTGGGCGGTGAAGACTTTGACATTCGTCTGATCGACTACCTCGTCGACGAATTCAAGAAAGAAAGCGGCATGAACCTCAAGGGTGATCCGCTGGCCATGCAGCGCCTGAAAGAAGCTGCTGAAAAAGCGAAGATCGAGCTGTCGTCGAGCATGTCGACCGACGTGAACCTGCCGTACATCACAGCAGATGCCACCGGTCCTAAGCACTTGAACGTGAAGATCTCGCGCGCCAAGCTCGAATCCCTGGTTGAAGACCTGGTTCAGCGCACCATCGAACCTTGCCGTACCGCTTTGAAAGATGCCGGTATCGACGTGGGTGCGATCAACGACGTGATTCTGGTCGGTGGTCAGACTCGTATGCCGTTGGTACAGCAGAAAGTGACCGAGTTCTTCGGTAAAGAAGCACGTAAAGACGTGAACCCGGACGAAGCGGTTGCCATGGGTGCTGCTATCCAGGGTGCGGTATTGGCCGGCGACGTGAAAGACGTGTTGCTGCTGGACGTCAGCCCGCTGACCCTGGGTATCGAAACCATGGGCGGCGTGATGACTGCGCTGATCGAGAAAAACACCACGATTCCTACCAAGAAATCGCAAGTGTTCTCGACTGCCGATGACAACCAAGGCGCTGTGACCATTCACGTGCTGCAAGGTGAGCGTAAGCAGGCTGCTCAGAACAAGTCCCTGGGCAAGTTCGACCTGGCCGATATTCCACCAGCACCACGTGGCGTGCCACAAATCGAAGTGACCTTCGACATCGATGCCAACGGCATCTTGCACGTCGGCGCGAAAGACAAGGCTACCGGCAAGGAGCAGAAGATCACGATCAAGGCCAACTCCGGTCTGTCTGATGAAGAAATTCAACAGATGATTCGTGATGCTGAAACCAATGCCGAGGCCGACAAGAAGTTTGAAGAGCTGGCCGCTGCCCGCAACCAGGGTGATGCGCTGGTTCACTCGACGCGCAAAATGATCGTTGATGCTGGCGAAAAAGTGACTGCTGAAGAGAAGACCGCAATCGAAGCAGCCGTGGTTGCCCTGGAAGCCGCCGTCAAAGGCGACGACAAGGCCACCATCGAAGCCAAGGTTGAGGAGTTGTCGAAAGTCTCCGCGCCGGTTGCTCAGAAGATGTACGCCGAGCAGGCTCCGCAAGGTGATGGCGCTGCGCAACAGGCAGAGCCTGAAGCCAAGCACGACGACGTTGTCGATGCCGAGTTCGAAGAAGTCAAAGAAGGCCAGAAGAAGTAACTTGGTCGCCCGGTTGACCGCTATCAAGCGGTGACTGGTAGGATGTCGCCGCGCGGGAGCTTGCTCCCGCGTTGGCGTGTCTGGGGTACGCGAATTTTTACAGCATGCGACAAGGTTCGGATGCTGGCGGTGTGATCGGGAATGCTCCTGCTTTGCGATCGACAGTCACCGCGTTTTTAGCTGGGTCTCGGCTGAGAGCAGTAAAGACCAGGATCGTTGAATTTGACGTGAGTTGGGTCCGGGCCTGTATTGGGGCTCAACGAGTTTGGCAAGCTCAGGAGGGTTTTGCCGAACGTCCTTAAGAGTGCAAAGACTTATGGCAAAGCGTGACTATTACGAAGTGTTGGGTGTGGAGCGCGGCTCCAGCGAGGCGGACCTGAAGAAGGCCTACCGTCGTCTGGCGATGAAGCACCACCCGGACCGT
The DNA here is from genome assembly GCF_000510915.2 of Pseudomonas sp. FH4. Classification (NCBI taxonomy): domain Bacteria; kingdom Pseudomonadati; phylum Pseudomonadota; class Gammaproteobacteria; order Pseudomonadales; family Pseudomonadaceae; genus Pseudomonas; species Pseudomonas sp. FH4. The sequence goes on from NZ_AOHN01000035.1 coordinate 104,039, forward strand.
AATCCGGATAACAAAGAATCCGAAGAAATGTTCAAAGAGGCCAATGAGGCCTACGAATGCCTGTGTGATCCGAACAAGCGCGCGGCCTACGATCAGTACGGCCACGCCGGTGTCGATCCGAGCATGGGCGGCGGCGGTGCCGGTTTTGGCGGCCAGAACTTCTCCGATATCTTCGGCGACGTGTTCAGCGACTTCTTCGGTGGCGGTCGTGGTGGTCAGCGTGGCGGTGCCCAGCGTGGTAGCGACTTGCGCTACACCCTGGAGCTGAACCTGGAAGAGGCTGTGCGCGGCACTAGCGTCAACATCCGCGTGCCGACGCTGGTCAATTGCAAACCGTGTGACGGTTCGGGTGCCAAGAAGGGCTCGTCGCCGATTACGTGCCCAACCTGTGGTGGTATTGGCCAGGTACGCATGCAGCAGGGGTTTTTCTCTGTTCAGCAAACCTGTCCGCGCTGCCATGGTCAGGGCAAGATCATTTCCGATCCGTGCGACTCCTGTCACGGCGAAGGGCGTGTCGAAGAGTACAAGACCCTTTCGGTGAAAGTGCCGGCAGGTGTCGATACCGGCGACCGTATCCGTTTGTCGGGTGAAGGTGAGGCAGGTACGCAGGGTGGTCCGACGGGCGATCTGTACGTGGTGATCAATGTGCGCGAGCACTCGATCTTCCAGCGCGACGGCAAGCACCTGTTCTGTGAAGTGCCGATCAGCTTTGTCGATGCTGCCCTGGGTGGCGAGCTGGAGATTCCGACCCTCGATGGTCGCGTCAAGCTGAAGATCCCTGAGGGGACGCAGACCGGCAAGCAGTTCCGCATCCGTGGCAAAGGCGTTGCGCCAGTGCGTGGCGGTGGGGCGGGCGACTTGATGTGCCGTGTGGCTGTCGAGACTCCGGTCAACCTGGATCGTCGTCAGCGTGAGTTGCTCGAAGAGTTCCGCAGCTCCCTGGACGGTGATGGCTCCCATTCGCCCAAGACCGCTGGCTGGTTTGAAGGCGTGAAGCGCTTCTTCGGCGACCTGTAAGGACGTGGATATGCGACGTATAGCAGTGATGGGCGCCGCCGGGCGCATGGGCAAGAACCTGGTGGAGGCGGTGCAGCAACGCTCGCCTCTGTCGGGGTTGACGGCGGCAATCGTGCGTCCGGGCAGTACGCTGATCGGTGCCGATGCCGGTGAGCTGGCTTCGCTGGGGCGGATCGGTGTGGCGTTGTCTGGCAGCCTGGAGCAAGTGGCTGATGAATTCGATGTATTGATCGACTTCACCCTGCCCGAGGTGATGCTGAAAAACCTGGCGTTCTGCCGCAAGGCGGGTAAGGCCATGGTTATTGGTACCACTGGCCTGAATGCCGAGCAAAAGCAATTGCTTGTCGCGGCGGGCAAGGATATTCCGATCGTGTTTGCCGCCAACTTCAGTGTGGGCGTCAACCTGTCGCTGAAGTTGCTCGACATGGCTGCACGGGTACTGGGTGATGACGCGGACATCGAGATCATCGAGGCGCATCACCGCCACAAAGTGGATGCGCCATCGGGTACTGCCATGCGCATGGGCGAAGTGATTGCCGATGCCCTGGGGCGCGACCTGTCGAAAGTCGCGGTATATGGTCGCGAAGGCCATACCGGTGCGCGCGAGCGTGAAACCATTGGCTTTGCCACGGTGCGCGGTGGTGACGTGGTGGGTGATCACACGGTGCTGTTTGCTGCCGAAGGCGAGCGCCTGGAAATCACTCACAAAGCCTCCAGCCGCATGACCTTCGCCAAGGGCGCGGTGCGTGCGGCATTGTGGCTGGAGGGGCGCGAAGCGGGCCTCTATGACATGCAAGACGTGCTGGATCTGCGTTAATCAGTAGCAAAAACGGGCCCTGGGTATTACTCTAGGGCCCCGTTTTTACCCGCTAAGCGACGTCCTGTCGCATTCTCCTGCCTTTTAGGCTCTTTAGCGGTGGACCAAAAAAGCCTTTTTCTGTAAGCTACAGCTTTAGTGTGTCCACTAAAAGCGCGCAGAATAATTCAGTGAAGAAGCGGGGTGACGTGTCCATACGTCACTCCGCTTTTTTACAACCTGCGATCGCCCTTTCAGGCTTTATTTACGGGAGGTCTTCTTGACTAAGCCAGCCATACTCGCCCTTGCTGATGGCAGCATTTTTCGCGGCGAAGCCATTGGAGCCGACGGTCAGACCGTTGGAGAGGTGGTGTTCAACACCGCCATGACCGGCTATCAGGAAATCCTTACCGATCCTTCCTACGCCCAGCAGATCGTTACCCTGACCTATCCGCACATCGGCAATACCGGTACTACACCGGAAGACGTCGAGTCTGATCGTGTCTGGTCGGCCGGTCTGGTGATTCGTGACCTGCCACTGGTTGCGAGCAACTGGCGTAACACGATGTCGCTGTCCGATTACCTGAAAGCCAACAACGTTGTGGCGATCGCCGGTATCGATACGCGCCGCCTGACACGCATCCTGCGTGAAAAAGGCTCGCAGAATGGCTGCATCATGGTCGGTGACAATGTTTCCGAAGCCGCAGCGATTGCTGCAGCGCAAGGCTTCCCTGGCCTGAAAGGCATGGATCTGGCGAAAGTCGTCAGCACCCAAGAACAGTACGAGTGGCGCTCCACTGTCTGGGACTTGAGGACTGACAGCCACGCGACCATCGAGGCTAGCGAGCTGCCTTACCACGTGGTCGCTTATGACTACGGCGTTAAGTACAACATCCTGCGCATGCTGGTCGAACGTGGTTGCCGCGTGACCGTGGTGCCGGCGCAAACCCCGGCCAGCGATGTGCTGGCCCTGCAACCGGATGGCGTGTTTCTGTCCAATGGCCCGGGCGATCCGGAGCCTTGCGACTACGCGATCCAGGCGATCAAGGATGTGCTGGAAACCGAGATCCCGGTATTCGGTATCTGCCTGGGCCACCAGCTGCTGGCCCTGGCCTCCGGTGCCAAGACCCTGAAAATGGGCCACGGCCATCATGGTGCCAACCACCCGGTGCAAGACCTGGACACTGGCGTCGTGATGATCACTAGCCAGAACCACGGTTTTGCGGTGGACGAAGCCACCTTGCCGGCCAACGTGCGTGCCATTCACAAGTCGCTGTTCGACGGTTCCCTGCAGGGTATCGAGCGCACCGACAAGAGCGCGTTCAGCTTCCAGGGCCACCCTGAAGCAAGCCCGGGCCCGAACGACGTAGCGCCGCTGTTCGACCGTTTCATCAATGAGATGGCCAAGCGACGCTAAATGAGTGGCCTGAGGGTGGCCCGGAAAATCGGCGGCCCCCTCAGGCTCTTCAAGGATTGTTCAAGACGGCTTGCCGACTGACCTGCGGATTTGAGTGACAAACCCATGCCAAAACGTACAGACATAAAAAGCATCCTGATTCTCGGCGCTGGCCCGATCGTTATCGGCCAGGCCTGCGAATTCGACTACTCCGGCGCCCAGGCCTGCAAGGCCCTGCGCGAAGAGGGTTACCGCGTCATCCTGGTGAACTCCAACCCGGCCACCATCATGACCGACCCGGACATGGCCGACGCCACCTACATCGAACCGATCAAATGGCAGACCGTTGCCAAGATCATCGAGAAAGAGCGCCCGGACGCACTGCTGCCGACCATGGGCGGCCAGACTGCACTGAACTGCGCCCTGGACCTGGAGCGCGAAGGCGTCCTGGAAAAGTTCGGCGTAGAGATGATTGGCGCCAATGCCGACACCATCGACAAGGCTGAAGACCGTTCGCGTTTCGACAAGGCTATGAAGTCCATCGGTCTTGACTGCCCGCGCTCGGGTATCGCCCACAGCATGGAAGAGGCCAACGCGGTTCTCGAAAAGCTGGGTTTCCCGTGCATTATCCGTCCGTCCTTCACTATGGGTGGCACCGGTGGCGGTATCGCTTACAACCGTGAAGAGTTCGAAGAAATCTGCGCACGCGGTCTGGACCTGTCGCCGACCAAAGAGCTGCTGATCGACGAATCCCTGATCGGCTGGAAAGAGTACGAGATGGAAGTTGTCCGCGACAAAAAGGACAACTGCATCATCGTCTGCTCGATCGAAAACTTCGACCCGATGGGCGTGCACACCGGTGACTCGATCACCGTTGCGCCGGCACAGACCCTGACGGACAAGGAATACCAGATCATGCGTAACGCCTCATTGGCGGTACTGCGTGAGATCGGCGTTGAAACCGGCGGTTCCAACGTTCAGTTCGGCATCTGCCCGGATACAGGCCGCATGGTCGTGATCGAGATGAACCCGCGTGTATCGCGTTCTTCGGCGCTCGCATCAAAAGCTACCGGCTTCCCGATTGCGCGCATCGCTGCCAAGCTGGCGATCGGTTACACCTTGGACGAGTTGCAAAACGAAATCACTGGCGGTGCTACGCCGGCGTCCTTCGAACCGTCCATCGACTACGTCGTGACCAAACTGCCACGCTTTGCCTTCGAGAAGTTCCCGAAAGCCGACGCCCGCCTGACCACTCAGATGAAGTCGGTCGGTGAAGTCATGGCTATCGGCCGGACGTTCCAGGAATCCCTGCAAAAAGCCCTGCGTGGCCTGGAAGTGGGCGTTTGCGGCCTGGACGAGAAGCTCGACCTGAGCAACCCGGAAAGCATGAGTATCCTCAAGCGCGAGCTGACCGTGCCGGGCGCCGAGCGTATCTGGTACGTGGCTGATGCTTTCCGCGCTGGCATGACCGTCGAAGACATCTTCGGCATGAACATGATTGACCCGTGGTTCCTGGTGCAGATCGAAGATCTGATCAAGGAAGAAGAAAAGGTCAAGACCCTGGGTCTTTCCTCTATCGACCGCGACCTGATGTTCCGCCTCAAGCGCAAAGGCTTCTCCGACCAGCGTCTGGCCAAGCTGCTGGGTGTGACCGAGAAGAACCTGCGCACGCATCGCCACAAGCTGGATATTTTCCCGGTCTACAAGCGCGTTGACACCTGCGCCGCAGAGTTCGCCACCGATACCGCGTACCTGTACTCCACCTATGAGGAAGAGTGCGAAGCCGCGCCGTCGGGCCGCGACAAGATCATCATCCTGGGCGGCGGTCCAAACCGTATCGGCCAGGGCATCGAGTTCGACTACTGCTGCGTACACGCCGCCCTCGCCCTGCGCGAAGACGGGTACGAGACCATCATGGTCAACTGCAACCCGGAAACTGTTTCCACTGACTACGACACTTCCGACCGCCTGTACTTCGAGCCGGTAACGCTGGAAGACGTGCTGGAAATCTGTCGCGTCGAGAAGCCAAAAGGCGTGATCGTCCAGTACGGCGGGCAAACCCCGCTGAAACTGGCGCGTGCCCTGGAAGCGGCCGGCGTGCCGATCATCGGTACCAGCCCTGACGCCATCGACCGTGCCGAAGACCGTGAGCGCTTCCAGCAAATGGTTGAGCGCCTGAACCTGCGCCAGCCGCCAAACGCTACCGTGCGCAGCGAAGACGAGGCCATCCGTGCAGCCAGCAAGATCGGCTACCCGTTGGTGGTGCGTCCGTCCTACGTACTGGGCGGCCGGGCGATGGAAATCGTCTACGAAGAAGAAGAACTCAAGCGCTACCTGCGTGATGCGGTGAAAGTGTCCAACGACAGCCCGGTGCTGCTGGACCACTTCCTCAACTGCGCCATCGAAATGGACGTGGATGCGGTCTGCGACGGTACCGACGTGGTGATTGGTGCGATCATGCAGCACATCGAGCAGGCGGGCGTTCACTCCGGCGACTCGGCCTGTTCCCTGCCGCCGTACTCGCTGCCGCTGCACATCCAGGACGAGATGCGTGAACAGGTCAAGAAAATGGCCCTGGAATTGGGCGTGGTTGGCCTGATGAACGTACAGTTGGCGCTGCAAGGCGAAGACATCTACGTCATCGAAGTCAACCCGCGTGCCTCGCGTACCGTGCCGTTTGTTTCCAAGTGCATCGGTGTGTCCCTGGCGATGATCGCCGCCCGTGTGATGGCCGGTAAGACCTTGAAGGAAATCGGCTTCACTAAGGAAATCATTCCGAACTTCTACAGCGTGAAAGAGGCGGTGTTCCCATTCGCCAAATTCCCTGGCGTGGACCCGATCCTGGGCCCAGAGATGAAGTCCACCGGTGAAGTGATGGGCGTGGGCGACACCTTCGGCGAAGCCTTTGCCAAGGCCCAGATGGGCGCCAGCGAAGTGCTGCCGACCGGCGGTACTGCGTTTATCAGCGTGCGTGATGATGACAAGCCACTGGTTGCAGGTGTGGCGCGTGATCTGATCAACTTGGGCTTCGAAGTCGTGGCCACCGCAGGGACCGCCAAGCTGATTGAAGCGGCCGGCCTGAAAGTGCGTCGCGTGAACAAGGTAACGGAAGGCCGTCCACACGTGGTCGACATGATCAAGAATGACGAAGTCACCCTGATCATCAACACCACCGAAGGTCGCCAGTCGATCGCGGACTCCTACTCCATTCGTCGTAACGCCTTGCAGCACAAGATCTATTGCACCACCACCATTGCTGCTGGCGAAGCCATCTGTGAAGCGCTCAAGTTCGGTCCGGAAAAAACCGTACGTCGCTTGCAGGATCTACACGCAGGATTGAAGGCATGATCAAATATCCAATGACTGTCCAGGGCGCCAAGGCCCTGGAAGAGGAGCACGCCCACCTGACCAAGGTCGTACGTCCAAAGCTGAGCCAGGACATCGGTACGGCCCGTGAGCTGGGTGACTTGAAGGAAAACGCCGAATACCATGCTGCCCGCGAGCAGCAGGGTATGGTCGAGGCGCGGATCCGTGATATCGAGGGGCGCATGCAGAATGCGGTCATCATCGATGTCACGACCATCCCCAAGACCGGCAAGGTGATTTTCGGCACAACGGTGGAAATCGCCAACGTCGAGACTGATGAAAGCGTGACTTACCACATCGTGGGTGAGGATGAGGCTGACTTCAAGCTCGGCAAGATCTCCGTCGGCTCGCCCCTGGCCCGTGCCTTGATTGCCAAGGAAGAGGGTGATGTGGTGGCCGTCAAGACGCCTGGTGGCGTGATCGAGTACGAGATTGTCGAAGTTCGTCACATCTGAAAGGCGGCGCCCGCTTCGAGCGGGCGCCATGCTTTGGCAGTTGACCCAGATGCTCTGGGTTGGCGGCCTGTGGCTGTTACATCTGGGTGTATTGCCGGTGCTGGGCATGATTGGCCTGGCGCCGTTGCTGATTGATGAGATCGGCGGATTATTGAGTGCGTTGCTGGTAGGTTTTGCAGCCACGTGCGTGACGCTCCAGGCGCTGGTGCTGATCAAGGCCGAGGGTTTGGGGAGTTTGTGGCGGGATATGCGTGGGCAACTGCTGTTGATGGCGCTGTATGCATGCGCAATGTATTGCGTGGTGCGTATGTTGCTGCCGGAAGCGTTGCGCTGGCAGCTGTTCAGCTATCTTGTGCTAGGGTTTTCTGGCTTGGTGCTGGTGGTACAGCCTGCACCTGGGTGGAGCGGCAGGGCGCGCGAAGCACGCCCGTGACCCTTGAATCATTTGAAGCGATGAACGTTCGACAGTTGCTTGTTGGCGCTGAAATTCTTGCGATACAGCAGCGCCATCTTGCCGATGACCTGAACCAGGTCCGCTTTGCCCACCTTGCACAGTTCTGCAATGGCGGCCAGGCGTGCTTCGCGATCAAGGATGTTGACCTTGATCTTGATCAGCTCGTGATCGCCTAATGCGCGTTCAAGTTCGGCTAACACACCTTCAGTCAAACCGTTGTCTGCCACAATCAGAACTGGTTTCAGATGGTGGCCAATGGATTTGTACTGTTTCTTCTGCTCTTGAGTGAGCGGCATAATCTGACCCCTGCGTCTGATCTTGTAAAAAGCGGCGGCCAGTTTACCCGAGCGAGTCCGGGACCGCCCAGTTAATCACGACCCGTTTTATTTTCGAGGTGGCCCGTGGCCCGTTCCAAAACTAGCCTTAAGTGGCTGCAAGAGCATTTCAACGATCCTTACGTCAAAAAGGCGCAGAAGGACGGCTACCGTTCACGGGCCAGTTACAAGCTGCTGGAGATCCAGGACAAGGATAAGTTGATCCGCCCAGGCATGAGCGTTATTGACCTGGGTGCCGCCCCGGGTGGCTGGTCCCAGGTGACCAGTCGTCTGATTGGTGGGCAGGGGCGACTGATTGCGTCCGACATCCTGGAAATGGACAGCATCCCGGATGTGACCTTTGTTCATGGTGACTTCACCCAGGACGCCGTCCTCGCCCAGATTCTTGAGGCTGTGGGAAATTCGCAGGTAGACCTTGTGATTTCCGACATGGCCCCCAATATGAGTGGATTACCGGCCGTCGATATGCCGCGCGCGATGTTCCTTTGTGAGTTGGCGTTGGATTTGGCGGGTCGGGTTTTGCGTCCGGGTGGAGATTTCCTGGTGAAGGTCTTCCAGGGCGAGGGTTTTGACGAGTACCACAAGAACATTCGCAAGTTGTTCGACAAGGTGCAGACGCGCAAGCCTGATTCTTCCCGGGACCGATCCAGGGAGCAGTATTTGTTGTGCCGCGGCTTCCGCGGTGTCGAGGGCGCTGCAAGCGAAGAGCGTTTTTGAGGAATTGGAGGTAGGCGATAGGTTTTTTTATATCGCTTTCGTCACGAAGCTTTACGAATATTGTGTAGTCAAAGTTTCACAAAGGGTTACAGACGGCGCCTGCCAGAGTTGTAGGTAATGTAGTAAGTTAGGCCGGTGAATATCATGCGAAGCGCGCGCCAGTAGCGGAGCTTGCTTCAGAGGGTAGTTAATTGAACGATATGGCAAAGAATCTTATCCTGTGGTTGATCATCGCGGCTGTCCTGGTGACGGTGATGAACAACTTCTCCAGCCCTAACGAGCCGCAGACCCTCAACTATTCCGACTTCATCCAGCAAGTTAAGGATGGCAAGGTCGAGCGCGTAGCGGTTGATGGCTACGTGATCACCGGCAAACGTAACGACGGTGACAGCTTCAAGACCATCCGTCCGGCGATCCAGGACAATGGCCTGATTGGCGACCTGGTGGACAACAAGGTCATCGTTGAAGGCAAGCAGCCTGAGCAGCAGAGTATCTGGACCCAGCTTTTGGTCGCCAGCTTCCCGATCCTGGTGATCATCGCGGTGTTCATGTTCTTCATGCGCCAGATGCAAGGTGGTGCAGGGGGCAAGGGCGGGCCGATGAGCTTCGGCAAGAGCAAGGCGCGCCTGCTTTCCGAAGATCAGGTAAAAACTACCCTGGCTGACGTTGCCGGTTGTGACGAAGCCAAGGAAGAAGTCGGCGAGTTGGTCGAGTTCCTGCGTGATCCGGGCAAGTTCCAGCGCCTGGGTGGTCGTATTCCTCGCGGTGTGCTGATGGTCGGCCCACCGGGTACCGGTAAAACCCTGCTCGCCAAGGCGATTGCCGGCGAAGCCAAGGTTCCGTTCTTCACCATTTCCGGTTCCGACTTCGTCGAGATGTTCGTCGGCGTGGGTGCCAGCCGTGTGCGTGACATGTTCGAGCAGGCCAAGAAACACGCGCCGTGCATCATCTTCATCGATGAAATCGACGCTGTCGGTCGCCATCGTGGTGCTGGCATGGGCGGTGGTCACGACGAGCGTGAGCAGACCCTCAACCAGTTGCTGGTGGAGATGGACGGCTTCGAAATGAACGATGGCATCATCGTGATTGCCGCCACCAACCGTCCTGACGTACTTGACCCTGCGCTGCTGCGTCCGGGCCGTTTCGACCGTCAGGTCGTGGTTGGCTTGCCAGATATCCGTGGCCGCGAGCAGATTCTCAAAGTCCATATGCGCAAAGTGCCAATGGGCGATGACGTGGCTCCAGGTGTGATTGCCCGTGGTACCCCTGGTTTCTCCGGTGCCGACCTGGCCAACCTGGTGAACGAGGCCTCGCTGTTCGCTGCCCGTACCGGCAAGCGCATCGTCGAGATGAAAGAATTCGAGCTGGCCAAAGACAAGATCATGATGGGTGCCGAGCGCAAATCCATGGTCATGTCCGAGAAAGAGAAGCAGAACACCGCTTATCACGAAGCCGGTCACGCCATTGTCGGTCGCGTTGTGCCTGAGCATGACCCGGTCTACAAGGTATCGATCATTCCTCGTGGTCGGGCACTGGGTGTCACCATGTTCCTGCCGGAAGAGGATCGCTACAGCCTTTCCAAGCGCGCCCTGATCAGCCAGATCTGCTCGCTGTACGGTGGTCGTATTGCTGAAGAGATGACCTTGGGCTTCGATGGTGTAACCACCGGCGCTTCCAACGACATCATGCGTGCCAGCCAGATTGCGCGGAACATGGTTACCAAGTGGGGTCTGTCGGAAAAGCTCGGCCCGCTGATGTATGCCGAGGAAGAAGGCGAAGTGTTCCTGGGTCGTGGCGGCGGTGGTCAAGGTGCCAGCTTCTCCGGCGAGACTGCCAAGCTGATCGACTCTGAAGTGCGCAGCATCATTGACCAGTGCTACGGCACGGCCAAGCAGATCCTTACCGATAACCGTGACAAGCTCGACGCCATGGCTGATGCCTTGATGAAGTACGAGACCATTGATGCCGAGCAGATCGACGACATCATGGCTGGTCGTGCGCCTCGCGAGCCTCGCGATTGGGAAGGTGGTTCGGGTACTTCAGGCACTCCGCCAGTGGTACAGAACGAGCGCCCGGAAAACCCAATCGGCGGCCCGGCTGCCGACCTTTAAGGCTTGAAATGACTTCTGCGTTGTCCTCCACCCGGTTGCCTTGCGGCAGCCGGGTTCTTGATTTGGCCCATACTCATGTCATGGGCATTCTCAATGTAACCCCTGACTCCTTTTCCGACGGTGGTCGTTTCAGTCAGCTGGATGTGGCATTGCGCCATGCGGAAGCGATGGTGGCTGCGGGTGCGACCATTATCGATGTCGGTGGTGAGTCAACCCGGCCTGGCGCGCGTGCTGTTTCCCCGTTGGAGGAGATGGAGCGTGTTGCGCCGATTGTTGAGCGAATCCACCGCGAGCTGGATGTAATCATTTCAGTAGATACTTCGACGCCCGCCGTCATGCGTGAAACCGCACGGCTCGGGGCGGGGTTGATCAACGACGTCCGCTCACTGCAGCGCGACGGAGCGCTGGATGCAGCTGCTGCCACGGGGCTGCCTGTCTGCCTGATGCATATGCTCGGCGAGCCCGGGACGATGCAGGATGCCCCTCACTACGACAATCTTGTTGATGAAGTGACGGAATTTCTTGCCGAGCGCATTGCCCAATGCGCCGTCGCGGGCATTGCGCCAGAGCGGATCATCCTCGATCCGGGGTTTGGTTTTGCCAAAACCCTGCAGCACAACTTGAGCCTGTTCAAGCATATGGAATCCCTGCACGCCCTTGGTCGCCCCCTGTTGGTTGGGGTGTCGCGCAAGAGCATGATAGGCATGGCCTTGAATCGCCCTGTGGGCGAGCGCCTGCATGGCGGCCTGGCCCTGGCGGCGCTTGCCGTGGTCAAGGGCGCGCGCATTCTGCGGGTGCATGATGTGGCCGAGACAGTTGACGTCGTGCGGATGATCGAAGCGGTAGAATCAGCCGAATAAGAATGATGGAGCACTTATGACTAAAAAATATTTTGGCACCGACGGTATTCGTGGTCGGGTCGGCGAGTTTCCGATCACTCCGGATTTCATGCTCAAGCTGGGCTGGGCGGCCGGGATGGCCTTCCGCAGCATGGGCGCATGCCGCATCCTTGTCGGTAAGGACACGCGGATTTCCGGCTATATGTTCGAATCTGCGCTGGAGGCGGGCCTGTCCGCTGCCGGGGCTGATGTGATGTTGCTGGGGCCGATGCCTACGCCGGCGATCGCTTACCTGACGCGTACCTTTCATGCGCAAGCCGGTATTGTGATCAGCGCTTCGCACAATCCCCATGATGACAACGGCATCAAGTTCTTCTCGGGCCAGGGCACCAAGCTGCCGGACGAGATTGAGCACATGATTGAAGAGTTGCTGGATGCGCCGATGACCGTCGTCGAGTCGAGCAAGCTGGGCAAGGTTTCGCGGATCAACGACGCTTCGGGTCGTTATATCGAGTTTTGTAAAAGCAGCGTGCCCACCAGCACCAATTTTGCCGGGCTCAAGATTGTCATCGATTGTGCTCACGGTGCGACCTACAAGGTAGCCCCTAGCGTATTCAAGGAGTTGGGCGCCGAGGTCACCGTGTTGTCGGCCCAGCCTAACGGTCTGAATATCAACGATAACTGTGGCTCGACCCATATGGGCCAATTGCAGGCTGCGGTCTTGGCTGAGCACGCGGACCTGGGGATTGCCTTTGATGGCGATGGCGACCGCGTATTGATGGTCGACCATACAGGCGCCATCGTTGATGGTGACGACCTGCTGTTCATCATTGCCCGTGACCTGCAGGAGCGCAACAAGCTGCAAGGTGGCGTGGTCGGTACCCTGATGAGCAATCTGGGGCTGGAGTTGGCCCTGGCCGACCTGGGGATTCCGTTCGTGCGGGCCAATGTTGGCGACCGCTACGTGATCGCCGAGTTGCTGGAGCGTAACTGGGTGATAGGTGGCGAGAATTCGGGGCATGTTGTGTGCTTCCAGCACACCACTACCGGCGATGCGATCATTGCCGCGTTGCAAGTGCTATTGGCCTTGCGTCGCCGTGAAGAAAGCCTGGCCCAGGCGCGCCAGGCTCTGCGCAAGTGCCCTCAGGTGCTGCTCAATGTGCGTTTCTCGGGGGGCGAAAACCCTATCGAGCACCCGGCGATCAAAGAAGCCTGTGAGCGCGTTACCGTCGCCATGGCTGGCCGTGGCCGGGTCCTGTTGCGCAAGTCGGGAACCGAGCCTTTGGTGCGTGTCATGGTCGAAGGCGATGACGAAACACAGGTTCGCGGCTATGCCGAAGAGCTGGCAAAACTGGTAACTGAAGTTTGCACCTGAATTCGGCTTGCCAGTGTTGATGCGGTTGGGTAACATCTGCGCCCACTTTGACCGACGAGGTACAGCATGCGTCGCACTATGGTAGCTGGTAACTGGAAGATGCACGGTACCCGCGCCAGTGTCGCTGAGCTGGTCAATGGCCTTCGTCACTTGGCCCTGCCGAGCGGTGTCGATATCGCGGTATTCCCGCCTTGCTTGCATATCAACCAAGTGGTTGATGGCTTGAAAGGCAAGTCGATCCAGGTCGGCGGGCAGAATTGCGCGGTAGAAGCCATGCAGGGTGCGTTGACCGGTGAGATTGCATCGAGTCAGCTGGTTGATGCAGGTTGTTCCTATGTGCTCGTTGGGCACTCCGAGCGCCGTCAGATGATGGGCGAACGTGATGGGACACTCAACCGCAAGTTCGCAGCGGCACAGGCTTGTGGCCTGATTCCCGTGTTGTGCATAGGGGAGACCCTTGAGCAGCGTGAATCCGGCAAGACTCTTGAAGTTGTCTCGCGTCAGCTGGGCAGCATCATCGAGGAGCTGGGTGTTGGTGCATTTGCAAAGGCAGTAATTGCTTACGAGCCGGTCTGGGCCATTGGTACCGGGCTGACTGCTACACCGCAACAGGCGCAGGATGTGCACGCAGCCATCCGCGCGCAGTTGGCGGCAGAGAATTCTGAGGTCGCACAAGGTGTGCGGCTTCTATACGGCGGCAGCGTGAAGGCGGCCAATGCGGTCGAACTGTTCGGCATGCCGGATATCGATGGGGGGCTCATTGGTGGAGCTTCCCTGAATGCAGATGAGTTCGGTGCGATTTGTCGCGCCGCGGGAAACTGAGAAAATGCTGGAAACAGTCGTAGTCGTTTTTCATTTGTTGGGTGCGCTGGGCGTTGTTGCTCTGGTATTGCTGCAACAGGGCAAGGGTGCGGACGCTGGTGCGTCTTTCGGGGCAGGTGCTTCAAATACTGTGTTCGGAAGCCAAGGTTCCTCTACCTTTCTTAGTAAGTTTACTGCTATACTTGCCGCAGGTTTCTTCATAACCAGCTTGGGGTTAGGTTACTTTGCTAAAGAGAAAGCTCAAGTGCTGACTCAGGCAGGTTTGCCAAATCCAGCAGTGTTGGAAGTTCCAAAAGCAAAACCGGCTTCTGATGATGTCCCGGTGCTTCAAGAGCAAAAGTCGGCTACTCCAGCGACTGACGTACCTCCAGCTCAAGAGCAAAAGTAAGAAGGGTTGTAAGCGCTGTATTGCCGAGGTGGTGGAATTGGTAGACACGCAACCTTGAGGTGGTTGTGCCCATAGGGTGTAGGGGTTCGAGTCCCCTTCTCGGTACCAATTATCAGGAGAGCCCGCAATTGCGGGCTTTCTTGTAGGTGGAAGGTTACATTGACCCTGTAAGGGATCGGTCGTATACTTCCGCCCCAGCTTTGTCGCGGGGTGGAGCAGTCTGGTAGCTCGTCGGGCTCATAACCCGAAGGTCGTCGGTTCAAATCCGGCCCCCGCAACCAGTTTTAGCGGAGCCCCTTTTAAGGGGCTTTTTGTTAGCTGGACACTTTCAACGCCGCTGTTCGACGGCGTTTCAAGGATGGGCGTTTCGCCCATTTTTTTATTTTGCACAGCATGCACATACATGCACGAGGGGGTTCAGGTGTCGAGCAAGCTAGAAGAGTTGCAGGCCTTGCTGGCCCCGGTGGTCGTGGCCCTAGGCTATGAATGCTGGGGTATTGAGTTTTCGGCTCAAGGTCGCCACTCAATGTTGCGCGTTTATATCGATAAAGAGGGCGGTGTGCTGGTGGACGATTGTGCCATTGTCAGCCGTCAGATCAGCGGTGTCCTGGATGTTGAAGATCCGATTGCCGTTGAATACACCCTCGAAGTTTCCTCGCCAGGCATGGAACGCCCACTGTTCACTATTGAGCAGTTTGCTAAATATGTCGGTGAACAAGTGAAGATCAAGCTGCGATCTCCCTTTGAAGGGCGACGCAACTTTCAGGGCCTTCTGCGCGGTGTAGAAGAACAGGATGTAGTGGTGCAGGTAGAAGACCACGAGTTCCTGTTGCCGATCGATATGATCGACAAGGCCAACATTATTCCCAGTTTTGACTGAGACGTGCCAGAAACTGCGGATCCCGCGGATCCAATGGCTTGCGAAAGGCGAGGCGTACGATGAGCAAAGAAGTACTGCTGGTTGTTGAGTCGGTATCCAATGAAAAGGGCGTACCGGCAAACGTGATTTTTGAAGCGCTGGAGCTGGCCCTGGCCACTGCTACCAAAAAGCGTTTTGAAGACGAAGTTGATCTGCGTGTGGAAATCAATCGCCACACCGGAGCCTATGAGACTTTCCGTCGCTGGACGGTCGTCGAAGAAGCCGATCTTGATGATCCGGCCATCGAAACCTGGCCAAGCAAGGTTGCGCTGACGCATCCTGGTGCCCAGGTTGGTGACGTCGTCGAGGAAAAGATCGAGTCCATCGAGTTCGGTCGTATCGCTGCACAGACTGCCAAGCAAGTCATCGTGCAAAAGGTCCGCGAAGCCGAGCGTGCTCAAGTCGTTGACGCCTATCGCGAGCGCCTGGGGGAAATCATCTCCGGCACCGTGAAGAAAGTGACCCGCGACAACGTGATCGTCGACCTGGGTAACAACGCTGAAGCGTTGCTGGCCCGTGAAGACATCATTTCCCGCGAAACCTTCCGTGTTGGCGTGCGTTTGCGTGCGCTGCTCAAGGAAATCCGCACCGAGAACCGTGGCCCTCAACTGATCCTGTCGCGTACCGCGCCGGAAATGTTGATCGAGCTGTTCCGTATCGAAGTGCCGGAAATTGCCGAAGGCCTGATCGAAGTCATGGCTGCGTCCCGCGACCCGGGTTCGCGCGCCAAGATCGCGGTCCGTTCCAAGGACAAACGCATCGACCCGCAGGGCGCTTGCATTGGTATGCGCGGTTCGCGTGTCCAGGCAGTGTCGGGCGAATTGGGCGGTGAGCGTGTGGATATCGTGCTGTGGGACGATAACCCGGCGCAGTTCGTGATCAACGCCATGTCCCCGGCTGAAGTCGCGGCAATTATTGTTGACGAAGATGCCCATGCAATGGACATCGCCGTTGGCGCAGACAATCTGGCCCAGGCCATCGGTCGCGGTGGTCAGAACGTACGTTTGGCCAGCCAGTTGACTGGCTGGACCCTGAACGTCATGACCGAATCGGACATCCAGGCTAAGCAGCAAGCAGAAACCGGCGACATCCTGCGCAACTTCATCGACGAGCTGGAAGTCGACGAAGACCTGGCACAGGTGCTGGTAGATGAAGGCTTTACCAGCCTGGAAGAGATTGCCTACGTACCGGTGGAGGAAATGCTCAACATCGACGGCTTTGACGAAGACACCGTCAACGAGCTTCGCGCTCGGGCCAAGGATCGCTTGTTGACTAAAGCCATCGCTACTGAGGAAAAGCTGGCAGACGCCCATCCGGCCGAAGACCTGCTCTCGCTTGAGGGTATGGACAAGGATTTGGCGATGGAACTGGCGGTGCGCGGCGTAATTACCCGCGAAGACCTGGCCGAGCAGTCTATTGACGACCTGCTCGACATCGACGGCATTGACGATGATCGTGCCGGCAAGTTGATCATGGCCGCCCGAGCCCATTGGTTCGAGTAATTAGGCGCGGCCTGAGGAGAGAAGTGCATGACGCAAGTCACGGTGAAACAACTGGCCGATGAGGTCAAAACACCGGTAGAGCGCCTGTTGCAGCAGATGCGTGAGGCAGGTCTGCCGCACACCGCCGCCGAGGAACATGTGAGCGACAGTGAGAAGCAATCGTTGCTGACTCACTTGAAAAGCAGCCACAAGGCGAAAGTGGAAGAACCGCGCAAGATTACATTGCAGCGCAAAACAACCAGCACCCTGCGGGTGGCTGGTAGCAAGAGCATCAGCGTTGAAGTGCGTAAGAAGAAAGTCTTCGTACAGCGCAGCCCGGAAGAAATCGAAGCCGAGCGCAAACGCGAGATGGACGAACGTCGCGCAGTAGAAAATGCTGCACGCCAGAAGGCTGAAGAAGAAGCCAAGCGTCGCGCCGAAGAAGAAGCGCGTAGCCAGCCTGCTGCTGCGCAATCCGCTACTGACGCAGTCGCTGCACCTAGCGCGCCTGTTGAAGCTGTGCGTGAGGCCGCTCCGGTTGCCGCTGCTCCAGCACCTGCTGCTGACGCTCGCAAGCGCGACGAACCTCGTCGTCCGGACAAACCACGTGCCGACGATAACAATCGTCGCAGTGGTGGTGGCGATGGCGAGCGTAAAAACGCTCCGCATCGTGCCTCGGTCAAAGAGAAAGCGCCTGCTCCACGCGTTGCGCCACGCACTACCGACGAAGAAAGCGATGGCTTCCGTCGTGGTGGTCGCGGCAAGGCCAAGCTGAAGAAACGCAACGCCCACGGTTTCCAGAGCCCAACCGGCCCTGTCGTGCGTGATGTGCAGATCGGCGAGACCATCACGGTTGGCGATCTGGCCAATCAGATGTCGGTCAAGGCTGCTGAAATCATCAAGTTCATGTTCAAACTGGGTACTCCAGCGACCATCAACCAGGTGCTTGATCAGGAAACTGCTCAACTGGTAGCCGAAGAACTGGGCCACAAAGTGACCCTGGTCAGCGACACCGCCCTGGAAGACTCCCTGGCCGAGTCCCTGAAGTTTGAAGGCGAGACTTTCTCCCGTGCACCAGTCGTGACCGTAATGGGCCACGTTGACCACGGTAAGACCTCGCTGCTCGACTACATCCGTCGTGCCAAGGTAGCTGCCGGCGAAGCCGGTGGTATCACCCAGCACATCGGTGCATACCACGTTGAAACCGAGCGCGGCATGGTCACCTTCCTTGACACCCCAGGTCACGCCGCGTTTACCGCAATGCGTGCCCGTGGTGCCAAGGCGACCGACATCGTGATCCTGGTAGTTGCAGCGGACGACGGCGTAATGCCGCAGACCATTGAAGCTGTCCAGCACGCCAAGGCCGCTGGTGTTCCACTGGTTGTTGCCGTGAACAAAATCGACAAGCCGGGCGCTGATCTTGATCGCATCCGTAGCGAACTGTCGGTTCACGGTGTGACTTCCGAAGAGTGGGGCGGTGATACGCCGTTCGTTTCGGTTTCGGCGAAGGTCGGTACTGGCGTAGACGAACTGCTCGAAGCGGTTCTGCTGCAAGCCGAAGTCCTGGAACTCAAAGCAACGCCATCGGCTCCGGGTCGTGGTGTTGTGGTTGAATCGCGTCTCGACAAAGGTCGTGGCCCGGTTGCTACCGTTCTGGTTCAAGACGGTACCCTGCGCCAAGGCGACATGGTGCTGGTCGGTTCGAACTATGGCCGTGTACGTGCCATGCTCGACGAGAACGGCAAGCCAATCAAGGAAGCGGGTCCATCCATCCCTGTCGAGATCCTCGGCCTGGACGGTACCCCGGACGCTGGCGACGAGATGAGCGTGCTGTCGGACGAGAAGAAAGCCCGTGAAGTGGCTCTGTTCCGTCAAGGCAAGTTCCGCGAAGTCAAACTGGCTCGCGCTCACGCCGGCAAGCTGGAAAACATCTTCGAGAACATGGGCCAGGCAGAGAAGAAGACGCTTAACATCGTCCTCAAATCTGACGTCCGTGGTTCCCTCGAAGCGTTGAACGGCGCCTTGAACGGCCTGGGTAACGACGAAGTGCAAGTGCGTGTTGTCGGTGGCGGTGTCGGTGGTATCACCGAGTCCGACGCCAACCTGGCACTGGCTTCCAACGCTGTACTGTTCGGCTTCAACGTGCGTGCCGATGCTGGCGCACGCAAGATCGTCGAGCAGGAAGGCCTGGACATGCGTTACTACAACGTCATCTACGACATCATCGAAGACGTCAAGAAGGCCCTCACCGGCATGCTTGGCAGCGACGTCCGGGAGAACATCCTGGGTGTGGCCGAGGTGCGTGACGTGTTCCGTTCGCCGAAGTTCGGCGCGATCGCCGGTTGCATGGTTATCGAAGGTACTGTGCACCGTAACCGTCCAATCCGTGTACTGCGTGAAGACATCGTTATCTTCGAAGGCGAGCTGGAATCCCTGCGCCGCTTCAAGGATGACGCTTCCGAAGTACGTGCTGGCATGGAATGCGGTATCGGCGTCAAGAGCTACAACGACGTCAAGCCTGGCGACAAGATCGAAGTCTACGAGAAGGTCCAGGTTGCTCGCAGCCTCTAACTCGCGCACTTCAGGAGCCACGCCGCGTGTGGGCATGCAAATGCCCCGCGCAGTGTCCGGACTCTAAACGCAACGCCCGGTCTGGCTTTTGTCAGGCCGGGCGTTTGCCGCTTTCAGACCCCACGGGTTTCACCGTGTGGCAGTAACAGGTAACAAGACATGGCAAAAGAATACAGCCGTACCCAACGTATCGGCGATCAGATGCAGCGCGAGCTGGCCCAACTGATCCGTCGCGAAGTCAAAGACCCGCGCGTTGGCCTGGTCACCATCACCGCTGTTGAAGTGAGCCGTGATGTCGGTCACGCGAAGATCTTCATCACCGTGATGGGCCAGGACAACAGCGAAGAGATCGCGCAAAGCATCAAGGTGCTCAACTCCGCCGCAGGCTTTTTGCGGATGCAGTTGGCCCGTGAGATGAAGCTGCGCAGCGTGCCCCAGTTGCACTTCCACTACGACGAAAGCGTCGTGCGTGGTGCGCACCTGTCGGCCCTGATCGAGCGCGCCGTGGCTGAAGACAATCAGCATCCGTCCACACCTGAAGACGCCAAGGAGTAAGCGGTGGCTCAGGTCAAACGTATCCGTCGTAATGTCAGCGGCATCATCCTGCTCGACAAGCCCATTGGTTTTACCTCCAATGCCGCGTTGCAGAAGGTCCGCTGGCTGCTCAATGCCGAGAAGGCCGGGCACACGGGCAGCCTCGATCCCCTGGCCACTGGCGTATTGCCATTGTGCTTTGGCGAGGCCACCAAGTTCTCCCAATACCTGCTCGACTCGGACAAGGGTTACGAAACCCTGATGCAACTGGGCAAGACCACCACCACGGCAGATGCCGAAGGTGATGTTTTGCAGGTTCGCGACGTGACCGTTGGTCGTGCAGATATTGAGGCTGCCTTACCTGCTTTTCGTGGGCAAATCAGTCAGATACCGCCGATGTACTCGGCTCTCAAGCGTGACGGGCAGCCTCTTTACAAGCTGGCACGTGCGGGCGAAGTAGTGGAGCGCGAACCGCGTTCTGTTACTATTGCGCGCTTGGAATTGCTCGCCTGCGAAGGCGACACCGCACGTTTGGCCGTGGATTGCAGCAAAGGCACCTATATCCGTACCCTGGTGGAAGATATTGGTGAACAGCTCGGTTGCGGCGCGTACGTTGCTGAGTTGCGACGCACCCAGGCTGGCCCTTTCACCCTGGCCCAGACGGTCACGCTGGAAGAGTTGGAGGCCGTGCATGCCGAGGGCGGCAACGAAGCAGTTGATCGCTTCCTGATGCCATCGGACAGCGGTTTGCTGGATTGGCCATTGCTGCACTTCTCGGAGCACAGCGCGTTCTACTGGCTTAACGGCCAGCCGGTACGCGCACCGGATGCCCCGAAATTCGGTATGGTGCGGGTACAAGATCACAACGGTCGCTTTATCGGTATCGGTGAAGTGAGCGAAGACGGGCGCATCGCGCCGCGTCGACTGATTCGGTCAGAATGACCGGACGAGTGTGGCTGTTAACAGGCACGGTCAACACTCATTTTTAGATACAGGGATTTGTCCCTGGCCTGTTGAAACTGCCCTTTGGGTGGTTTCCTGAAAAAAGGATTGCCTCATGGCTCTCGACGTTCAAGAAAAAGCACAAATCGTAGCTGACTATCAGCAAGCTGTTGGTGACACTGGTTCGCCAGAAGTGCAAGTTGCACTGCTGACCCACAACATCAACAAGCTGCAAGGTCACTTCAAGGCCAACGGTAAAGATCACCACTCCCGTCGTGGTCTGATCCGCATGGTAAACCAGCGTCGTAAGCTGCTGGACTACCTGAAAGGCAAGGATCTGGGTCGTTATCAGACTCTGATCGGTCGCCTGGGTCTGCGTCGCTAATCAGCGATTGCGCTAGAGGTTGGTTGTCTGTCGTGTGTCAGTGGGATTCCCGCTGGCCCATGGCAGGCTCCCAGCCTCAAGTTTTATCTGGATACACGTTTTACCCCTGGACAAGGGTTGGGCCGATTCCCGACATTGCCCAAGAATTTCGCAAGAAGACCAGTTCCCCAAGAGCCACAAAGAAGGTAGGACACCGTGAACCCGGTAATCAAAAAATTCCAGTTCGGTCAGTCGACCGTTACCCTTGAGACAGGCCGTATCGCCCGTCAGGCCTCCGGCGCAGTGCTGGTCACCGTTGATGATGACGTCAGCGTATTGGTGACCGTCGTTGGTGCCAAGCAAGCCGATCCAGGCAAGGGCTTCTTCCCTCTGTCTGTTCACTACCAGGAAAAGACTTACGCTGCCGGTAAGATCCCTGGCGGTTTCTTCAAGCGCGAAGGCCGTCCCTCCGAGAAAGAAACCCTGACTTCCCGACTGATCGACCGTCCGATCCGTCCGCTGTTCCCAGAAGGCTTCATGAACGAAGTGCAGGTTGTCTGCACCGTCGTCTCCACCAGCAAGAAGACCGATCCGGACATCGCTGCGATGATCGGCACCTCGGCTGCCCTGGCCATCTCCGGTATTCCTTTCGATGGTCCGATCGGCGCTGCCCGTGTTGCGTTCCACGAAAGCACCGGCTACCTGCTGAACCCGACTTACGAACAACAGAAAGCTTCGAGCCTGGACATGGTCGTTGCCGGTACTTCGGAAGCCGTGTTGATGGTTGAATCGGAAGCCAAAGAGCTGACCGAAGACCAAATGCTGGGCGCCGTACTGTTTGCTCACGACGAGTTCCAGGTTGTGATCAACGCAGTTAAAGAACTGGCCGCTGAAGCTGCCAAGCCAACCTGGACCTGGGCTCCTCAGCCAGAAGCCACCGAACTGCTGGGCGCTATCCGCTCCGAGTTCGGCGCTGCGATCTCCGAAGCCTACACCATCACCATCAAGGCCGACCGTTACGCTCGCCTGGGTGAGCTGAAGGATCAGGTTGTTGCCAAGCTGTCCGGTGAAGAAGGCCAGCCTTCTTCCAGCGAAGTCAAAGCTGCTTTCGGCGAGATCGAATACCGCACCGTTCGCGAAAACATCGTCAACGGCAAGCCACGTATCGACGGTCGCGACACCCGCACCGTACGTCCGCTGAACATCGAAGTCGGCGTTCTGCCAAAAACCCACGGTTCGGCACTGTTCACCCGTGGCGAGACCCAGGCCCTGGTTGTTGCAACACTGGGTACTGCCCGTGACGCACAGCTGCTGGACACCCTGGAAGGCGAGAAAAAAGACCCGTTCATGCTGCACTACAACTTCCCTCCGTTCTCGGTAGGTGAGTGTGGTCGCATGGGTGGTGCTGGTCGTCGCGAAATCGGTCACGGCCGTCTGGCCCGTCGTTCGATTTCGGCCATGCTGCCGGCCGCTGATGTGTTCCCGTACACTATCCGTGTTGTGTCGGAAATCACCGAGTCCAACGGTTCCAGCTCCATGGCTTCCGTTTGCGGTGCTTCCCTGGCTCTGATGGACGCTGGTGTGCCGATGAAGGCGCCGGTTGCCGGTATCGCCATGGGCCTGGTTAAGGAAGGCGAGAAGTTCGCCGTCCTGACCGACATCCTGGGTGACGAAGACCACCTGGGCGACATGGACTTCAAGGTAGCCGGTACCGCCAAGGGTGTGACCGCGCTGCAGATGGACATCAAGATCAAGGGCATCACCGAAGAGATCATGGAAATCGCCCTGGGCCAAGCCTTGGAAGCGCGCCTGAACATCCTCGGCCAGATGAACCAGATCATTGGCCAGTCGCGTACCGAGCTGTCGGAAAATGCTCCGACCATGATCGCGATGAAAATCGACACCGACAAAATCCGTGATGTCATCGGTAAAGGTGGCGCGACCATCCGTGCGATCTGTGAAGAAACCAAGGCTTCGATCGATATCGAAGACGACGGTTCGATCAAGATCTTCGGCGAAACCAAGGAAGCTGCTGAAGCTGCACGCCAGCGCGTCCTGGGCATCACCGCTGAGGCTGAAATCGGCAAGATCTACGTCGGTAAGGTTGAGCGCATCGTCGACTTCGGCGCATTCGTCAACATCCTGCCGGGCAAGGATGGCTTGGTTCACATCTCCATGCTGAGCGATGCTCGCGTTGAGAAAGTGACCGACATCCTGAAAGAAGGCCAGGAAGTGGAAGTGCTGGTATTGGACGTGGACAACCGCGGCCGTATCAAGCTGTCCATCAAGGACGTAGCGGCAGCCAAGGCTTCGGGCGTTTAATTACTCCCCAGGCTTCACGCTGAAAAAGAGGACCCTTCGGGGTCCTTTTTTTATAGCCGTGGGAAAGTGAAGGTAAATCAGCCGTTTAGCCCAGGGCAAAAGCCGCAACTTGCATGCAGGCACGATACCCTTCATGCAAGTTGCACGATTCCGAAAATCGACAAATATTTCAACTTGTTGATTTTAAAGGTAATTATTGATCGTGAAGACTTGGCACAGCGCCTGCAATAGTACGGGTAACCCTGCAGCATTAACGTTGAAACGCTGCAGACCTTCGAAAAAACAGGAGTTACTCGTATGAAGAAGTTCGCTATCGCTGCTGCAACTGCCACCGCTCTGACCCTGACCATGGCTAACGTTGCGTTCGCCCAGACTTCCCAGGCTCCAATGGTTGTAGCCGCTGGTGAAGTGACCAAGGCCAAAGAAGCGACCTCTGACACCTGGATCACCACTAAAGTCAAAGCTGATCTGGTCACCGAGAAAGGCATTCCTGGCACCGACATCAAAGTCGAAACCAACAAAGGCGTGGTTTCCCTGTCCTCCACCGTTGCTGTGACTGACGCACAGAAGGAAATGGCAGTAGCTATCACCAAGAAAATCAAAGGCGTTAAAGCTGTATCGGCCGACGGCCTGAAAGCAGAGTAACGCTTAACAATTCGACTGAACCCAGGCGGCCTAGAGCGAGGCAGATATCCGCTCAATGCACCTTACAGGTTCATGCGACCGACCACAGGGATGTGGTCACTACGGGCCCCGGCACTTGTGTCGGGGCCCGTTTTATTGTGGTTTGGAATACATATTTGCGGATGATGGAGCTCAAATGTGGGAGGCTGGCTTGCCTTAATGCCAGTCAGTTAAGGCTTTTTTGTAGGAGCGAGCAAGCTCGCTCCTACAGGAGGCGATGACCGCTTAACTGACTGGCATTAGATCAGTAGCCAGTAGGCTGGCTGACCCACCGCTATCGCAGGCAGGCCAGCTCCCACACTTCAGACTTCTGGTGCCGGGTAATTACTCGGCATCCAGGTGCATTGGCGTAACAACCCGGCCATCTTTCTCGGCTTGCCCGAGGTTGGCATCAATGAAGTACACCCGATCATCGTCCAACTGGCCCTTGTCCACCAGATAGTCCTTGATGGCGCTGGCACGATCCTGCCCCAGTTGGCGCAGCAGCACGTCACTGGCGCTCCAGAACTTGATCACGCCCTCGCGCAGCTTCGCCGTGCGCTCATCGCCGCCCAGGTCTTTCCACTCGGCCGGAGGCTGTTGCTTCAAGCGTGTGCGGTAGATGCCTTCCAGCAATGGGGCTTTTTCCTTCTCCGGTACGACAAGCAAGGATGCCTGGGCCGGGACTTTATCGCCCCGGCGCTGGAGGATCTTGTAGTAGTTGTATTGGTATTCGCGCTCAAGCCGCTCGCCGGCCAGGAACGGACCGTCGCTGCTCGCCGCCGCAGTGCCTTCGATCTCCAGGCGCAGGGCCGGGCGCTCCTTGAGGGCCTTGGAGAGGCTGTTGAGGGCCGACTCGGCGTCCTTGCTCAACGCACTGGAGCCTGCGGCGAACGACACGTTGCCAAGGTCTTCCGAGCCACCACCGGTGACCAGCCCGCCAATAAACTTGAACGGCGCCGTCGCCGCGCGCACCACCAGGTTGCGCAGGGTTTGCCAGACAATCGGCATCACGCTGAATTGCGGGTTGTTCAAGTCGCCGGTCACCGGCAACTCGATGGAGATCTTGCCGTCGGTGTCCTTGAGCAGGGCAATCGCCAGACGAATCGGCAGGTCCACCGCGTCCGCACTGTCGACTTTTTCGCCCAGTTGCAGTTGCTCCACCACCACCTTGTTCTCGGCCTTCAATTGGCCCTTGGTGATGATGTAGTGCAGGTCAAGGTTGAGCCGGCCCTTGCGGATCCGGAACCCGGCAAACTTGCCCGAATACGGGGTCAGGGTTGTCAGTTCGACACGTTTGAAGCTGGTGGCGATGTCCAGTGCTGCCATCGGGTCAAACGGGTTTACGCTGCCCTTGATGGTCACAGGTGCGTAGCGGTCGACCTTGCCCTTGATATCGACGCTGGCCGGCTTGGCCTGGCGGCTGTCAATGGTGCCGATCTGGCCGTTGAGTTGCTGGATCGCGGTGGCGAAGTTTGGCGTCAGGCTGAAGTCGGCGAAGTTGGCCGAGCCATCATTGATCGCGATCTGGCCGATCCGGATGCCCAGGGGCTTTTCGTTGCTCGCGCTGGATTTGGTGGTGGACTTGGCACCACTGTCGGCTGGCTGCGGGATCAGCAGGTCATCGACGTTGGTGGTGCGATCATCGTTGATCATGAAGCGGACATAGGGTTGCAGCAGGTTGATCTTGTCGATCGACAGGCTGTTGCCATGCTGATAGTTCAAGCCTTCGACCACCAGGCGCTGCCACTTGAGGAAGTCACGGGTCTTAAGGGTGTCCAGGGTGTGCAACTGGTCCACTTGCGCACGGCCGGTGATCTGCAGCGCGAGGGGCTCGGTACTCTTGAGGTTCACATCCAGGTTGCTGCCCAGCATGCCGCTACGCAGCTCCAGGCGGATAAACGGGCTGATATAGGACTGGGCAACCCGCAGGTCGATATCCTTGGTGTCGACTTTCAACTTAGCGCTGACCGGGTTCAGGTTGACCTGGCCGCTCGCCTGGATCTTGCCCTGTTTGCCCAGGCCGGTGTCGATCTTGAGTGTGAAGGGGCTTTGGTTGAGGCTGTCGAAGTCTTGGACATCGACATTCAGCGGGCCCAGTTCCAGCGCTACCGCAGGTTTTACCTGGCGATCAGCCAGATGCACCTGATAGTTGCGCAGTTGCACATCCTTGAGTAGCACTTGCCAAGGCTTGCTTGGCGCTACCGCCTCGGGTTTTGGCGAGTCGGCGGTGGCTGGGGCCGTTGCCGGCTCAGGGGCTGCGGCCGGCTTGCTCGGCTGGCTGGCGAACAGTTTCTGCCAGTCCAACTGGCCATCGGCTTCGCGGGCAGCCCAGGTTTCGAGCTTGTTACTGCGGATCTTACCGACGATCACTTGCTGCTTGGCCAGGTCGATCGAGGTTTCGCTGACATCCAGGCGCTCCAGACGCGCCAGTGGCCGGCCATCCGGGGCCTTGATCGCGAAGGGCGCGATGCTCGCGGAGACGTTGGTCAGGTTCAGTTCGGTTTCTTTGGCCAGGTTGAGCTTGTAGTCGGTGCTGAAATTGAGCACGCCATCTTCCAGGACCAGTGGCACAGCGTCGCGCACATACGGCCACCAGACTTTCATCTTGCCATCAGTGACTTTGAGCTTACCCTCGGAGGCGATCGGGACCAGGCTGAAATTGCCGGTCCAGTCGATCTGGCCGCCTTCGGGGCCTGCGGCGACCAGGGTCATGTCGGCGTTGTCTTCGGGCAGGGTGCTGAGGTTTTTCAGTTCGAAGTCGAGTTTGTCGTAGAGAAACTCGATAGGCTCGCTTGGGCGTACGTCTTCAAAGTGCACGTAGCCGCCGGCCAGCTTGATGCGCTCGATGCGCAGTGGGAACGGTTTGCTTTCGGGATCATCGGGCGTCGGTTCGCTCGGCGGCACTTTGAACAATTGCGCGAGGTTGAGCGTGCCGGCCTTGTCGAACAGGATTTCGGTCTTCGGCTTGTCCAACTGCACATCGGCCAGGTGCAGGGCACGGGTCCAGAGGCTGTCGATCTGCAGGTTGGCGTAGAGGCGTTCAAAGCCCACCTGCTCCTTGCCGGGCTCACCGATCTTCAGGCCCCAGAGGGTCAGCTCAAGGCTGAACGGGTTGAGCTCGATACGCTCGATGCGGGCTGGCACGGTGGCGTAGTTGGCCAACTGTTGGTTGGCCACGCGAAGGGCGATGCCGGGGAGAATCAGGAAGCCCAGCAAGCTATAGAGTGCAAGGGCGGTCAGCAAGGCGCCTGCGGCGCGAATCAATCCTTTGGGCATGGGTGACGCCATCTATGTGGTTCAGAAGTGCCTTGGAGTATGGCACGGGTTTGCGGTTCCGAAGAACCGCGCCTTTATTACGCCAGCCTAAGCTTTTCAGGACAATCCTACAGTTGCAGGATCAGAGTCTTCAGCGGTGGCTGTTGGTCTTGTGAGGGAAAGTCCGCACCGGGTGTCATCACTTTCCAGTCGCGTACAGGCCGGCCGGCCTTTTCGGCGCAGCGCAAGACCTGCTCGCGCCAGTCATCCATGCTGACCTTTGCCAGGTTATTGCAGCAAATCAGTACGCCATTGTCGGCGGTGGCGAGCAATGCCGGTTTGAGCAGGCTTTGGTAGTCACGCAACAGGTCCACGGTCCCAAAGGCGCTTTTGGCCCAGGCCGGCGGGTCGAGCAGTACCAGGTCATATTGACGTTGTTCCAGGCGCGGGTAGCTGGGCAGCTTCTGTCCGCGACGCTGAGTGATCGGCAGTCCCGCCAGTTGGCGAATGGCAGGGAAGTAGTCGGACTGTACAAAGGTCATTTTCGACAGCTGTGGGTTCAACTCGCCGTTTTCTTGGCCGACGGCCAGGTTGCCCTCGGCAAAGTCCAGGTTGCATACCTCGCGGGCTCCACCGGCCGCTGCGCTGAGGCCGACGCCACAGGTGTAGGCAAACAGGTTCAGCACACTTTTGCCGGCACTGTGCGCCTTGACCCAGCCACGGGTGTTGCGCAGGTCCAGGAACAGCAGCGGGTCCTGCCCGGGGTGGCGGCCGCGCACACGGTAGTTCAGGCCCCACTCGTGGCCGACCAGATCCTCCAGGGCCGCGGGTTCGGCGCGGTATACCGTGTCTTCCCGGTCGATCCGCGAGTTGCCGCGGGAGCGGTCGTTATAGACCAGCAGCAACTCCAGGCCCAGGTACTGGTTGATCATCAGGTGCAGTTGCTGTAGCGCATCGCTGTCCAGGGACTGGTGAAAACTCTGCACCATCAATTGCGGGCCGTAACGGTCGATGGTCAAGCCACCGGCGCCTTCCTGGCTGCCATGGAACAACCGGTAGCAATCGGTGCCTTGGGCATGCAGCTCGGCGAGCAGGTCTTGACGGTGATCGAGGGCGGCGCGCAGCGCCTGATTCAGGGACGACATGGAGCGCGCCTTGCTGGGGAATTGAAGCGCGCAAGTTTAACAGCTCCTGTGGGTCCCGGCTTTTGTAGGAGCGGGCTTGCCCGCGAAAAACTCGATATCGCCGCGCTTCGTCAGGCTTATTGCGTCAGCGTTGACGATTTTCGCTGGCAAGCCAGCGCCTACAAGGGGTTGCGTCGTTACAGCAGGCCCATTCGCCTGTGGGCGCGCTGCACCGAACCATTGCGCATTGCCCAACGCAGCAGCGGTGCGCTGCGCTTGACCCCGGCGCGGATCAGTTGGCGTTGCAGTGGGCTTTGTTGCTGGCCAAGCATGTCGCTGGCCCAGCCCGGCAGCAGGTCGATGCCGGCCTGCATCATCAGTGCGCCGAACGGCTTGGCCAGGGTGCTGGGGGCCGGGGCATTGAGCAGTAGGCGCAACACTTCGTGGCTGCGCTCGTCACACAGCAGTTGTGGACGAATTCGTTGCAGATAATCCGAAATTTCCTGCCGTGAGCGCGGCACATGTCGTGCCCCCAGTTGCTCGGCGATCAAGGCGATCTCGCTGTAGTACCGGTCCTGATCCCGAGGCGATAAGTCCGGGTTTTTGTAGCGCAGGTGCGCCGCCAGAAAGCTGCTGACTTCGGCGACATGCACCCAGGTCAGTAATTGCGGATCGCTGGCCGCATAAGGACGCCCGTCAGGGGCATGCCCGACCACTTGCAGGTGGATGGTACGCACTTTTTCGATTAGCCACTCGGCATCGCGCCGCGAGCCAAAAGTGGTGCCGGAAATAAACTGCGAAGTACGCCGCAGGCGCCCGAGCATGTCCTGGCGAAAGTTCGAATGGTCCCACACGCCGGCCAGCGCCAGGGGATGCAGCGCCTGCAACATCAAGGCGCTGATACCGCCGATCAGCATGCTGCTGAAATCACCATGGACCTGCCAGCTTACCGAGTCCGGCCCGAACAGCCCTGGATCGCCCTTGGGGCTTTCCAGGTCCAGGTTTCCCAGGGACAGGCCTGTCAGGCTCATCAACTGGGATTCGATACGGTTGCGCAGAAATTCCATGGTGGCTTGGGGGTTCCTATCGGTTCAGGCGCTTGTCGATCAGGCCATCGACCACGCTGGGATCGGCCAGGGTCGACGTATCGCCCAGGCTGTCCAGCTCGTTGCAGGCGATCTTGCGCAGGATACGCCGCATGATCTTGCCTGAGCGGGTTTTGGGCAAGGCCGGTGCCCATTGGATCAGCTCGGGCTTGGCGAAACTACCGATTTCCTTGCTGACCAGTGCCAGCAGGTGCTTTTTCAGCTCGTCGCTGGGCTCGACGCCATTCATCGGCGTGACAAACGCATAGATGCCCTGGCCCTTGAGGTCATGGGGATAGCCGACAACGGCCGCCTCGGCCACCTTGTCATGCAGCACCAGGGCGCTTTCCACCTCGGCGGTACCGATGCGATGGCCGGAGACGTTGATCACATCATCGATGCGCCCGGTGATCCAGTAGTCGCCATCCTCGTCGCGCCGCGCGCCGTCGCCGGTGAAGTAGTAGCCGGGGTAGGGCTTGAAATAGGTGTCGATCATCCGCTGTGGGTCGCCATACACGCTGCGGATCTGCCCCGGCCAACTGGCTTTGATCGCCAGGACGCCACTGCCGGCGCCGCTGATTTCCTTGCCCTGTTCGTCGAGTAATACCGGCAGTACCCCAAACATTGGCTGGGTCGCGCAGCCGGGCTTGATGCGCTGGGCGCTGACCAGCGGGCTGAGCATGATGCCGCCGGTCTCGGTCTGCCACCACGTATCGACAATCGGGCAGCGCTGCTCGCCGACGGCATTGAAATACCATTCCCAGGCTTCCGGGTTGATCGGTTCGCCGACACTGCCGAGCAATCTCAGGCTAGCCCTGGACGTGTTCTCCAGCGGACCATGGCCCTCACGCATCAGGGCCCGCAGGGCGGTGGGTGCGGTGTAGAAAATATTCACCTGATGCTTGTCGATCACCTGCCAGAAGCGCGAGCTGTCCGGGTAGCTCGGTACGCCCTCGAACATCAGGGAGGTGGCGCCATTGGCCAGTGGCCCGTACACGATGTAACTGTGGCCGGTCACCCAGCCGACGTCGGCGGTGCACCAGAACACCTCGCCTTCGCGGTAGTCGAGCACGTACTTGAAGGTCATTGCCGCTTGCAGCAGATAGCCACCGGTGGTGTGCAGCACGCCCTTGGGCTTGCCGGTACTGCCGGAGGTATAAAGGATAAACAGCGGGTCTTCGGCATCCATCGGCTCGGGCGGGCATTCGCCGCTGACCGCGTCAACGGCTTGTTGATACTTGAGGTCGCGCCCCTCGGTCCAGGCCACGGCGGCGCCGGTACGTGCTACCACCAGTACCGTCGTGACATTTGGGCAACTGGCCAAGGCCTTGTCGACATTCTGTTTCAGCGCCACGGGTTTACCGCCGCGTACACCTTCGTCGGCGGTGATCACCGTGCGGCAGTCGGCATCGAGAATACGATCGCGCAAGGCATCCGGTGAGAACCCGCCAAATACCACCGAGTGCACCGCACCAATGCGCGTGCAGGCCAGCATCGCGTAAGCGGCTTCTGGAATCATCGGCATGTAGATACACACCCGGTCGCCTTTCTTCACGCCACGGCTTTTCAGCACATTGGCCAGGCGGCTGACGTTTTGATGAAGTTGGCGGTAGGTGATTTTGGACGACTTTGCCGGATCGTCGCCTTCCCAGATGAAGGCCGGCTGATCGGCACGCTGCGCCAGGTGCCGGTCAATGCAGTTGTAGCTGACGTTCAACTGGCCGCCGGCAAACCACTGTGCGGCGCCGGTGTGGATGTCGCAGTGCTGGACGGTCTGCCAGGGCGTGACCCAGTCGAGCAAGGCCTTGGCTTGTTCGGCCCAGAAGGTGTCGGGGTTCTCGATAGATTGCCGATAGAGGCGCTGGTAGTCCTCTTGGCCCAGTTGTGCAGCACGGCGCACGGCATCGGCATGGGGAAACTGGCTGATATCGAACATACAGGGATCCTTATTCTTGTTATGGCCACAAGAGCGTAAACGGCCCCTATAGGAGCCGTTTATGCAGGTTCAATCCCTGATTGTAGTGCCGATCACCTCAACCGCGGTGACGACCACGGAAGTAGTTGATCAAGCCTTGGGTCGAGGCATCGTCGGCCGTGCTTTCCTCGGCGCCTGTCAGGCGGTTGTAGACGCCCTTGCCCAGCTCCTTGCCCAACTCAACACCCCATTGGTCAAAGGCATTGATGCCCCAGATGACGCTCTGTACGAACACTTTGTGCTCATACATCGCCACCAGCGCGCCCAGGCGACGCGGGCTGATCCGCTCGACCACCAGGGTGTTGCTTGGGCGGTTGCCCGGGATCACTTTGTGCGGGGCCAGTTTCTGCACTTCGGCTTCGGCCATGCCTTTGTCGCGCAGCTCGGCTTCGGCTTCGCTAAGGGTCTTGCCGAGCATCAACGCCTGGCTCTGGGACAGGCAGTTGGCGTACAGCCATTGGTGATGGTCGGAGACTGGGTTGAAGCTGACGATTGGCACAATGAAGTCGGCCGGGATCAACTGGGTACCCTGGTGCAGCAACTGGTGGTAGGCGTGCTGACCGTTGCAGCCCACGCCGCCCCAGATCACCGGACCGGTGTCGGTGGCAACCGGCGTGCCATCCTGGCGTACGCTCTTGCCGTTGGATTCCATGTCCAGTTGTTGCAAGTGCTTGGTGATGTTGCGCAGGTAATGGTCATACGGCAGGATCGCGTGGCTCTGCGCGCCCCAGAAGTTGCCGTACCACACACCCAGCAGGCCCAGCAGCACAGGCATGTTCTGTTCAAACGGAGCGTTCTGGAAGTGCTGGTCCATGGAGTAGGCGCCAGACAGCAGTTCCTTGAAGTTGGACATGCCGATGGCCAGGGCGATTGGCAAGCCGATGGCCGACCACAACGAATAACGGCCGCCGACCCAGTCCCACATCGGGAAGATGTTTTCTTCACGGATCCCGAAGGCCACGGCCGCCGCATTGTTGCTCGACACCGCGATGAAGTGGCGATACAGCTCGGCTTCCGAGCCACCCTGGGCCAGGTACCAGGCGCGGGCGGCCTGGGCGTTTTTCAGGGTTTCCAGGGTGTTGAAGGATTTTGACGAGACGATGAACAGCGTGGTCTCGGCGCGCAGCTTCTGGGTCAGTTCGTGGAACTCACTGCCGTCGATATTCGCCAGGTAGTGGCAGCGCACGCCTTTATGGGCGTAGGACAACAGCGCTTCGGAGACCAGCTCCGGGCCGAGGAACGAGCCACCGATGCCGATGTTGACCACGTCCGTGATCGGCTTCTCGGTGTAGCCGCGCCATAGGCCGTCATGAATGCGGCCCACCAGGTCGGTGATCTGGTTCAGCACTTTGTGCACGTCGGGCATGATGTTGGTGCCGTTGACCGACAGCTTGTCGCCCACCGGGCGGCGCAGTGCGGTATGCAGCGCCGGACGGCCTTCCGAAGAGTTGACCGGCTCGCCGTCGAACAGCGCTTTGATCGCGCCCTTGAGGTCGACTTCGTTGGCCAGGTCCACCAGCAGGTCGCGGGTTTGCGCAGTGATGAGGTTTTTCGAGTAATCGAGGAACAGTCCGCAGCTGCTCAGAGTGAACTGGGAAAAGCGCTGGGGATCGGCATTGAACGCTTCGCGCATGCTGAAATCCTGCATGGCTTGGCGATGTTGATTGAGCGCTTGCCAGGCGGGCAGAGCGGTAACGTCATGAGGGGTGCGGTAATACGCCATCGCTGCGGGTTTCCTTTTTATTACTGGGATTGCCTTTAGGACACTGCTGAACCCGGAACGTCCAGTCTTGTATCAAGGATTGGGTTCCAGACAGCGCTAACTATAACGCCGGGCGATTACATTAAACCTAGCGTGTCGATATGTCTTGGCTTTGTCTGTGCAGAGGTTGGTACTTTTTTATACCAGGGCCTGAGGGGCGCTACAAAACCAATGGGGGAGCAGGTTTGTGTGGCATTAGGGCTTGCCCGCTCCCACACAAGCCCGCTCGCACATTGGATTATCGCCAGCTTCAGGCGGGCAAATTGAGATGCAGGTTGTCGATCAACCGGGTCGCGCCCAGGTAAGCGGCAACCAGGATCACCACATCACGATCCTCGACAGTTGCAGGGCGCAGATGCTGGCCCTGGCGAACTTCCAGGTAGTCCATGCGCAGGCCGGCGGCCTCGATGTGCTGGATCTGTTCGGCGCGCAGTTTGGCAAAGTCACGTTCGCCGGCCTGGATCGCCGTGGCGATCTGGCTGAGGCTGCGGTACAGCACCGGGGCGATGGCGCGCTGTTCTTGCGTCAGGTAGCCGTTGCGCGAGGACAGCGCCAGGCCGTCATCGGCGCGCACCGTAGGCTCGCCAATGATCTGGATCGGCATGTTCAGGTCGCGCACCATGGCGCGGATCACCGCCAGTTGCTGGTAGTCCTTTTGCCCGAACACTGCCAGGTCAGGCTGGACCATGTTGAACAACTTGCTCACCACCGTCGCCACGCCCTCGAAGTGACCAGGGCGGCTGGCGCCGCACAGGCCTTCGGACAATTGCGGCACGCTGACCCGCGTCTGCACCGTCATGCCATCAGGGTACATCTCGTCGACTGTGGGGGCGAACAGCAGGTTGCAGCCGGCCACCAGCAGCTTTTCCTGGTCGGCGGCCAGAGTGCGAGGGTACTTGTCCAGGTCTTCGCCAGCGCCAAACTGCAGCGGGTTGACGAAAATGCTCGCCACCACGAAGTCTGCTTGCTCGGCGGCCCGAGTCACCAGTGTGGCGTGGCCGGCATGCAGGTTGCCCATGGTGGGCACGAAGCCGATGCGCTTGCCGGCGCTACGCGCGTGAGTGACCGCGGCCCGCAGTTCGCGCAGGGTTTTGACGGTGTTCATGCCGAGAATCCGTGTTCGATGCCTGGGAAGGTAACGCCTTTGACTTCGGCGACATAGGCGCTCAGTGCGGCCTGGATACTGTCCTGGCCGGCCATGAAGTTTTTCACGAACTTCGGTGCACGGCCGGTGAGGGCCAGGCCGAGCATGTCGTGCAGCACCAGGACCTGGCCATCGGTGGCGCTGCCCGCGCCAATGCCAATCACCGGGATTTTCACGGCCTGGGTGATTTCTTCAGCCAGTTCGCTCGGCACGCATTCGAGCACGATCATCGCCGCGCCGGCCTGCTCCAGGGCAATGGCGTCGGCCCGCATCTGCCGCGCCTGGGCTTCATTGCGGCCCTGGACCTTGTAGCCGCCGAGGATATTCACCGACTGCGGCGTCAGGCCCATGTGCGCGCACACCGGTACACCACGTTCAGCCAGCAGGCGGATCGACTCGGCGAGCCAAACGGCACCTTCGACCTTGATCATATGTGCCCCGGCCTGCATCAGCTTGCCGGCATTCTGGAAGGTCTGCTCAAGCGTTGCGTAACCCATGAACGGTAGGTCGGCGATGATGAAGGCGCCCTGGTTACCGCGCTTGACGCTGGCGGTGTGGTAGGCAAGTTCGTCTGTGGTGACGGGCAGTGTGCTGTCATTCCCTTGAAGAACCATGCCCAGGGAGTCGCCCACCAGTAGCACCTCGACGCCGGCCTGGCAGCAGGCATGGGCGAAGGTGGCGTCATAGCAGGTCAGCATGGCGATTTTTTCACCCTTGAGTTTGAGGCTCTGCAAGGTGGTCAGGGTAATGTCTGGCATGAAAAGGGTCCTCATTCAGGCGCTTGGAAACAGCGAGTAACGCGCGTGAGTCTTCGTTTATACAGGCGCACTTTCTTCAGAGCAGTGCTTATAAGGCCTGGATTGCGCCCTTCAGCGCCGGGTTGGCGGCAGCGGGACGCCTATAGTCGTGAGGAGGACTCTGGAAGTCAATTGGATGTGTTACCGCATTGTTACGAGTGGGGTGTTACCGCTGTTACTGATGCGATTGTAGGAGCGAGCTTGCTCGCGAAGAACATCTAGACAACGCGTTTAATCAGGCCGCCTGCATTTATATTGACGATTTTCGCGAGCAAGCCAAGCGTTCCAGGCCGACGAACGGGCATTCGGCGAGCAGGTCATTGAGTAGACGGCCGTCAGGCAGTTGCAACGTGGCAGGCGCCAGTTCAGCCAGCGGGTACAGCACAAAAGCCCGCAGATGCATCTGGTAATGAGGCACCTTGAGGCGCGCCTCATCGATCAGGCGCTCGCCAAACAGCAGGATATCCAGGTCCAGGGTGCGTGGGCCCCAGCGTTCAAGACGTTCGCGGCCCTGATCGTTCTCGATGGCTTGCAGTGCATCCAGCAGTTCCAGCGGCGCGAGGGCGCTGTCCAGCGCCGCCACGGCATTGGTATAGCGCGGTTGGCCCTGAAGCAGGGAATCACTTTGATAGAAGGCAGAGACACCCGCGACTGTGGTGTTCGGCAATTGCGCCAACGCCTCTATGGCGTTGCGCAATTGCTGCTGCGGGGCAGCGAGGTTGCTGCCCATGCCGATGTAGATACGCTCCACCGTGCTTACTCGCCAGAGGTATCGGCGGCACTGCGTTTGCGCTTGCTACCGCTGCTGCGACGGCGCTTTTTCGGCCCGTCGCCAGTGGCTTCGCCTTTGCTGCTGAGCTCACGAATCATCTCGCGGCGTTCGCTGTCATTGGCGTCCTGGTAGTCGGTCCACCATTCGCCCAGGCCATCGGTCTGTTCGCCAGCGCTTTCACGCAGCAGCAGGAAGTCATAGCCGGCACGGAAGCGCGGGTTGTCCAGCAGCAGGTCGGCACGTTTGCCACTGCGCCGTGGCAGGCGCTCCTGCATGTCCCAGATCTCGCGGATCGGCATGGTGAAACGCTTGGGGATCGCGATGCGCTGGCACTGTTCGGCGATCAGTTCGTGCGCCGCTTCCTGCATCGCCGGAATCGGTGGCATGCCGCGGTTCTGCAGGCGCAGTACCCGGGCTGGCAACGCAGGCCAGAGCAGGGCAGCAAACAGGAACGCCGGGGTCACCGGTTTGTTCTGTTTGATCCGCAGGTCAGTGTTGATCAACGCTTCACTGATCAGGGTGTGGGTGTACGTCGGGTTGTGCTCCAGTGCATCGGCGCTGGCCGGGAACAGTGGGTCGAACAACTGCAGGTCCACCAGCATTTCGAACGTGTCGGCGGCATGCCCGGACAGGAACAGCTTGAGCACTTCCTCGAACAGGCGCGCCGAGGGGATTTCCCGCAGCATGGGTGCCAGTTCGCGAATCGGCGCGGCCGTGTGTTTCTCGATGCCGAAGTTCAGCTTGGCGGCAAACCGCACGGCCCGCAGCATGCGCACCGGATCTTCCTGGTAGCGCTGCGTGGGGTCGCCGATCAGGCGGATCAGGTGATTGCGGATATCGTGCACGCCGTTGGCGTAATCGAGAATGCGTTCGCTGACCGGATCGTAATAAAGGGCATTGATGGTGAAGTCGCGACGTTGCGCGTCTTCTTCCAGGGTGCCGTACACATTGTCCCGCAGGATACGTCCGCTTTCGTTGCGGGAAGACTGGTTGCTGTCTTCCTCTTCATCGTTTTGCGGGTGGCCCGCGCGGAAGGTCGCGACCTCGATGATCTCGCGACCAAAGTGGATGTGCACCAACTTGAAGCGCCGGCCGATGATCCGCGCGTTGCGAAACTCGGCACGCACTTGTTCGGGCGTGGCGCTGGTGGCGACGTCGAAATCCTTGGGAGTGATGTTGAGCAACATGTCGCGCACGCAACCGCCGACCAGGTAGGCCTGGTAGCCAGCGTTCTGCAGGCGTTCGACGATGTTCACCGCATAACGGCTGAACTGGGCGCGCTGCAGCGAATGTTGATTGCTGTTGAGCACTTCAGGCGTGCTGCGAATGTGTTGCGTACGACGCAAGGGGGAACGGAATGACTGGAACAACTTCTTCAGCATGGGATGCACTGTTTGAAGGAATGTTCGGCCATAACGAAGAATGACCGCATGATGGGCCGGGATTCTAGCATTTAGTCAGGGGATGGTGTAGGAACTAGCTGCAAGCGTTGAGCCAGAGGCTTAAATAAGCCGGCGTGATGCTCAAATTGCAGAAACTACAAGGGGAGCCGAAGCTCCCCCAGAAAGTAGTTGCGTGCTCTATTTTTATTATTGATTTCGGGCTTCTTGTTTTTGTTGATCGCCCTCGCCATGAGATTTGACCTTCATGACACTCCCAATCGGGAGTCAAGAGCAAACGGATTGCTTTGGTCGCTGTGTTGCTATGATCAATGATCCAACCAGTTCAGGCTCTGCCTTAGGGCAGTTTTTGTTGTTCTCGGCCTGGTTGCGGGGCAAGCCCCAAATGCAACGCCTCTCCAAAAGAATCAGTTAGCTGCGCCTCCGCCGTGTTGTTTTTATTATGCGTGAGTCGATTCGTCTTATTTTTATTGTGTGTGTACGTTGCTTTTTATTGTTCTTGTACTAAGCATATAGCAGGGTGCGTGCCAACTTTTGCAAACCCCAGCAAAACAAGGGGTTTTGCCGGTTATGGTGGGTTTGGCAGGCATAAAAAAGCCGGGGCTTCGTTACCGTAAGCCCCGGCTTTTTGTTACGTGAATATCTGAGGTAACAGTTTTTTCACGTTTGGGGTGTTACCCGATGTGAGCTGGCCTCAGCTTTCGCTGGCAACCCCGGTCTTGCGCCGTGGAATGCCCAGGCGCTGGCGCCGCTCCCACAGGCATTTGCGGCTGACACCCAGTTTGCGTGCCAGTTCGGTCTCGGTCATGTGGTCCTGGTGCTCCAGGACGAAGTGCTGGAAGTAGTCCTCCAGGGACAAGTCTTCCGTGGGTTCGTGGCTGGTGTTACTGCCGCCCTGTTGCGGTGCCAGGCCAATGAAGTCGTCATCGTCCAGGTCGCTCAGTTCGATATCGATGCCCAGCAGCTCGGCGGAGATCTGTGGGCTCTCCGACAGGATCACCGCGCGTTCCACGGCGTTTTCCAGCTCGCGCACGTTGCCAGGCCACGAATAATGGCGGATGGCCTGTTCGGCGTCGGCCGCAAACGTCAGGTCGGTACGGTTGACCCGGGCGCTCTGGCGCAACAGGAACGCATTGGCAATCTCGTTGACGTCGGCACCGCGTTCACGCAGGGCCGGCAGCTTGAGGGCGATCACGTGCAGGCGGTAATACAGGTCTTCACGGAACTGGCCGATTTTCGCCAGGCTTTTGAGGTCCCGGTGAGTCGCGGCAATCAGGCGCACGTCGACTTTTTGCGACTGTACCGAGCCGACCCGACGAATCTCACCTTCCTGCAGCACCCGTAGCAGGCGCGCCTGGGCTTCCAGGGGCAGTTCACCGATTTCGTCGAGGAACAGCGTGCCGCCGTCCGCCGCTTCTACCAGGCCGGCGCGTCCGGCGCTGGCACCGGTAAAGGCACCTTTCTCATGGCCGAACAGTTCGGATTCGATCAGGGATTCGGGGATCGCCGCACAGTTCACCGAGATCATCGGTGCCTTGGCGCGCTTGGACAGGTTGTGCAGGGCACGGGCCACCAGTTCCTTGCCGGTACCGGACTCGCCCTGGATCAAAACATTGGAGTCGGTGGGCGCAACCTTGCGGATCTTGACGTACAGGTCCTGCATGGGTGGGCAGGAGCCGATGATGCCGATTTCGCCATTGCTGTTGTCCACGCCTGGCTTGTCGCTGCCATTGGCGGCCTTGCCGGCAGGTCGTTCAGCGGGTGCACTGCTGGCCGACTGACGGTCACGCAGGATACGGGCTACCGCCTGGAGCATCTCATCGTGATCGAAGGGCTTGGCGATGTAGTCCACCGCGCCCATCTTCATCGAGTCGACCGCCGAGCGCAGGCTGGCATAGCTGGTCATGATCAGCACCGGCGTGCCCTGGCCCAGCTTGATCAGTTCGGTGCCCGGTGCGCCAGGCAGGCGCAGGTCACTGACGATCAGGTCGAACGTGGGAATGCTGAAACGCTCCTGGGCTTCCTGCACCGAGCCGGCTTCGCTGACCTGGTACTGATTGCGTTCAAGCAGGCGACGCAAGGCAGAGCGGATAATGGTTTCGTCTTCGACGATCAAAATGTGCGGCATTGATTCAATTCTCTCGACGGTCTCAGTTCACAGCGGACGTCGCTTCGACATGACGCGGCAAGGTCACCCGAATACGGGTGCCGCGTTGGCTTTCGGTGTCAGCCGGGCTGTCGATGGTGATTTGTCCATAATGCTCTTCAACGATGGAATAGACCAGTGCAAGGCCCAGACCGGTACCTTCACCAGGGTCCTTGGTGGTGAAGAAGGGTTCGAACAATCGGTCCATGATGTTCTGTGGAATACCGCTGCCTTCGTCCTCCACGATCAGGTCGACCGTGTGCTCGAAAGCCTCGCTCTTGACCCTTACCGCACTGCCAGCGGGTGTCGCGTCGCGGGCATTGGACAGCAGGTTGATCAACACCTGGGCCAGGCGTTGTGAGTCGCCGACCACCCAGTGTTCCGGATCGCACAAGTTATAGAACTGTACTTCGAAATTGCGCCGGTTCAAGGCCAGCAGCCCAATGGCATCCTGGGCGACTTCGGCCAGGCACACCGCTTCATCGTGATTCTGGTGGCCGCCGGCATGGGCAAAGCTCATCAGCGATTGCACGATGCGCGAGACACGCTTGGTCTGTTCGAGGATTTGCCCGCTGATTTCGGTGATTTCGCCGTCTTCTTCGCGCTCTTCACGCAGGTTCTGCGCCAGGCAGGCGATACCGGTGATCGGGTTGCCAATCTCGTGGGCCACCCCAGCCGCCAGGCGCCCGATACTGGCCAGGCGCTCGGAGTGCACCAGTTTGTCTTCGAGCATCTGGGTTTCGGTCAGGTCTTCGACCAGCAACACCAGGCCGCTGTTGCCGGGGGCCAGGGGTTCGTCGATCGCTGCTTTGTGCAGGTTCAGCCAGCGCGTCTGGCCGTCGAGGGCCAGGTGCTGTTTGTGCAGATGTTCATCCGGCAGGTTGATAAAACCCTGCAACAATTCTTTCCACGGATCGGCGATGGTGGTCAGGCGCGAGCCCACCACGCGCTGGGCGGCGATGCCGGTCAGTTCTTCCATGGCCTTGTTCCACATCAGGATCTCCTGGTCCTTGGCCAGGGAGCAGACGCCCATGGGCAGTTCCTGCAAGGTCTGGCGGTGGTAGCGGCGCAGGGCGTCGAGTTCGGCGGCAAGGCCGGTGAGGCGCGAGTGGTAGTCCTCCAGCCGGCTCTCGATAAAATGGATGTCTTCGGTGACATAGTTTTCGCCGCCGGCCTTGTAGGGCAGGAAAGTCTCCACCATGTCCTGGGACACACTGGGGCCCATCAGCCCGGACAGGTTGGCCTCGATGCGGTCGCGCAGGCGGCGCAGGGCATAGGGCCGGCGCTCATCGAAGGGCAGGTACAGATCGCGCAGTGCCTGCTCCACTTCCTTTTGCGCGGCCTTGGCGCCCAGGGGCTTGGCCAGTTGCGTGGCGAACTCCTGGGGCGAAGCCGCATGCAGTTCGCGGCGCTGCGGGCGGCGCACGTTATCTACGGCGCAGGCTTCGGCGGCGCTGGTTTCTTCGGGGCTGGCGTTGGTGAACAGGGAGATCAGGGTGAACATCAGCACGTTGGCTGCCAGCGAGGCGATGGCCGCCATGTGCCAACTGGTGTCATCCAGCACGTAGATCATGTTCAGCAGCGGGATGTAGAAGCCCTGCAGGTTACCGACCAGCGGCAGCAGCATGGTCACCAGCCACACCAGGATCCCCGCCAGCAGCCCGGCGATAAACCCGCGCCGGTTGGCGGTCGGCCAGTACAGCACCGAGAGCACGCCCGGCAAGAACTGCAACGTAGCGACGAAGGCCACAATGCCGAGGTTGGCCAGGTCCTGCTCGGCCGCCATCAGCAGGTAGAAGCCATAGCCGGCCATGATGATTGCCACGATCAGCGCGCGGCGTGTCCATTTCAGCCAGCGGTAGATGTTGCCTTCGGCAGGCGGCTGGTACAGCGGCAGCACCAGGTGGTTGAGGGCCATGCCCGACAGCGCCAGGGTGGTGACAATGATCAAGCCACTGGCCGCCGATAAGCCGCCGACGTAGGCCAGCAAGGCCAGGGATTTACTGTTGGCGGCGATGCCGATGCCGAGGGTGAAGTATTCCGGGTTGGTGGTGGCCCCCAGTTTCAGGCCGGCCCAGAGGATCAGCGGCACCGCCAGGCTCATCAGCAGCAGGAACAGCGGCAGGCCCCAACTGGCGCTGACCAGCGAGCGCGGGTTGAGGTTCTCGGTAAAGGTCATGTGGTACATGTGCGGCATGACGATGGCGGAGGCAAAGAACACCAGCAACAGCGTGCGCCATGGGCCTTCTTGCAGCGGGGTGTGCAGGGCGGCGAGGGCGGTCTGGTTTTGCAGCAGCCACAGCTCAAGTTGTTGCGGGCCGTCGAACACGCCGTACAGCGCGTACAGGCCCACGCCGCCGATGGCGATCAGCTTGATCACTGATTCGAAGGCAATCGCAAACACCAGGCCTTCGTGTTTTTCCCGGGTGGCGATATGCCGCGAGCCGAAAAAAATCGTGAACAGGGTAATCAGCGCACAAAAGCTCAGGGCCACGCGATGTTGCACCGGCTCATGGGTGAGGATGCCGATGGAATCGGCCACGGCCTGGATTTGCAGGGCCAAAAGCGGCAGCACGCCGATCAGCATGAAAATCGTGGTCAGCGCGCCGGCCCAGGTGCTGCGAAAGCGAAAGGCAAACAGGTCGGCCAACGACGATAACTGGTAGGTGCGGGTGATCTTCAGGATTGGGTACAGCAGCACCGGCGCCAGCAGGAAGGCCCCAGAGACTCCGAGGTAGCTGGAAAGAAATCCGTAACCGTACTGGTACGCCAGGCCCACCGTGCCATAGAACGCCCAGGCGCTGGCATACACGCCCAGCGACAAGGTGTAGGTCAGCGGGTGGCGAATGATCGCCCGCGGGATCATCCCGCGCTCACTGATCCAGGCCACCCCGAACAGCGCGGCCAGGTAGGCGGCGCTGATCAGCAGCATCTGGGTCAGGCTAAAGCTCATCGGCATCTTTTTGGCTCTGCAGGATAAAGGTCACGACGATCAGGATCAGCCACAGCAGATAAGGGCGATACCAGGCGCCCGTGGCGTCGATCCACCAGTCCATGATGGCGGGAGAAAACAGGTAGATCCCGACGACCAACAGCAGGACCAAGCGATAGATGTACATGTTGGCCTCTGATTGAAAAACTGCGGCGATGTTAACGGATGGCTGGCAGGCTGCAAGCGCCTTCAGTGTAATTGCGCCTCGGCCAATGTGAGTGTGCGCGGGATCCGAGTGGCATCCCAGTGCGCAATGCCCCAATCCAGCAGTTCCCGTGGGCTGGCATGGTGCAGTTCATCCCCAGGTTGCTGGCCGAGCGCGCGCAACGCCCTTAGTAGCAACGGTGTGGCCTGGTCGGGCATCAATGGCGGGGAGCGGTAGGATTTGCCCAGCTTGTTACCGTCCGGCTGGATGATCAGGGGCACATGCAGGTAGCGCGGCTGGCGCAGGCCCAGCAACTCTTGCAGGTACAGCTGGCGTGGCGTGGAGTCGAGCAGGTCGGCGCCGCGTACGATATCGGTTACGCCTTGCCAGGCATCGTCGAGCACCACGGCCAGTTGATAGGCATATAGGCCGTCGCGGCGGCGGATGATGAAATCGCCGACATCGCGGCCCAGGTGTTGTCGGAATTGGCCTTGTACACGGTCGGTGAAATGGTATTCCAGCTCGGGAACACGTAGACGAATGGCGGCATCCTGCTGATCGTGGCCGGCATTGCGGCATAGGCCGGGGTAAATGCCGTTGTACGGTTCCAGTTGCTTGCGTGAGCAGGTGCAGGCGTAGGCCAGGCCATGGTTGAACATGTCGTTCAGTACTTTGGCGTAGGCATCATGCCGCTCGCTTTGTCGGACCAGTTCCCCGTCCCACTCAAAACCATAGCTTTCCAGGGCATGCAGGATCGCTGCCTGGGCGCCGGGTTCTTCACGGGGTGGGTCGAGGTCTTCCATGCGCATCAGCCAGCGGCCTTGATTGGCACGGGCGTCGAGATAGGAGGCGAGGGCTGCAACCAGGGAGCCGAAGTGCAGGTGGCCGCTGGGCGTGGGGGCGAAACGCCCGATATAGGGGGAGGCTGTCATGGCCTGGATATTACTGGAAAACCGCCAGGCGCCAGAAACAAAAATGGGGCGTTTGCACGCCCCATTCGTTCAGCTCGGCAGGGATTACTTGCCGACCTGCTTTTCCTTGATTTCGGCCAAGGTCTTGCAGTCCACGCACATGTCTGCGGTAGGACGGGCTTCCAGGCGGCGAATGCCGATCTCGACGCCGCAGGATTCGCACCAACCGTATTCTTCGTCTTCGATCAGTTGCAGCGTCTTGTCGATTTTCTTGATCAGCTTGCGCTCGCGATCACGGGCGCGCAGTTCAAGGCTGAACTCTTCTTCCTGGCTGGCTCGGTCGGCCGGGTCAGGGAAGTTGGCTGCTTCGTCCTTCATATGGTCAACGGTACGGTCGACCTCCTGCATCAAGTCCTGTTTCCATTTCTGCAGGATCTTGGTGAAGTGCTTGCGCATGGGCTCGCCCATGTACTCTTCGCCCTTCGACTCGATGTAGGGTTCGAAGCCGCTGA
This sequence comes from Pseudomonas sp. FH4, assembly GCF_000510915.2. Lineage (NCBI taxonomy): Bacteria > Pseudomonadati > Pseudomonadota > Gammaproteobacteria > Pseudomonadales > Pseudomonadaceae > Pseudomonas > Pseudomonas sp. FH4. The sequence continues at coordinate 147,929 of NZ_AOHN01000035.1, forward strand.
TGCTCTGTTGCTTTGCTTGGGTGGACATGAATAGACCGCCTCTCACTCTTCTAATCCATTGCGCAGGATTGCAACATCACCGACACCTGCCGGCCCTGCGGCTGCAAGCGGGCGAACTTACCAGATAGATTCGGGGTGCGCCACTCCCGGTTGTCTGGGCCCGTCGCGCCGGGGTTGCAAACGGCTGCGACCCGCCGTGGCCGGGCATGCATCGTCCCGAATGATGATTTTAGTCTTTTTGCCGGCGCTTGCCCGGCTCATCATCGCCAGCCAGGCAGGCAATAGAACATGTTTTACCTCACGGGTTCGGTAGAATCCCGATTTTGTCCTCATTGTTAAGGAAGGCTAATGGCTCAGCCCTACAGTGCTCGCAGTCGTGCTATCGAACCTTTTCATGTCATGGCGTTGCTGGCGCGGGCCAATGAGCTACAGGCCGCTGGCCATGATGTGATTCACCTGGAGATCGGCGAACCGGACTTCACCACCGCCGAGCCGATCATCCAGGCCGGCCAGGCCGCGCTGGCCAATGGCAAGACCCGCTACACCGCTGCCCGTGGCCTGCCGGAGTTGCGCGAGGCCATCAGTGGTTTCTACCAGCAGCGCTATGGCTTGAACATCGACCCCGAGCGCATCCTGATCACCCCGGGCGGCTCCGGGGCCTTGCTGTTGGCCAGCAGCCTGCTGGTGGATCCCGGCAAGCACTGGTTGCTGGCGGACCCTGGCTACCCCTGTAACCGGCATTTCCTGCGACTGGTCGAGGGCGCGGCGCAACTGGTGCCGGTTGGTCCCGAGGTGCGTTACCAACTGACCGCCGACCTGGTGGAGCGTTATTGGGACCAGGACAGCGTGGGGGCCTTGGTTGCCTCGCCGGCCAACCCGACCGGGACCATCCTGACCCGTGATGAGCTGGCTGGCCTGTCCGGTGCGATCAAGGCGCGCAATGGCCATTTGGTGGTGGATGAGATCTATCACGGCCTGACCTATGGCACTGACGCAGCCAGCGTGCTGGAAGTGGATGATGACGCGTTCGTCCTAAACAGTTTTTCGAAGTATTTCGGCATGACCGGTTGGCGCCTTGGCTGGCTGGTGGCGCCCCCCGCAGCCGTGGGCGAACTGGAGAAACTGGCGCAGAACCTGTACATCAGCGCCCCCAGCATGGCCCAGCACGCAGCATTGGCTTGTTTTACCCCGCAGACCCTGGCGATTCTTGAAGATCGACGGGCCGAATTCGGGCGCCGGCGTGACTTTTTGTTACCGGCGCTGCGCGAGTTGGGTTTCGGTATTGCGGTCGAGCCTGAAGGGGCGTTTTACCTGTATGCCGATATCAGCGCCTTTGGTGGCGATGCTTTCGCGTTCTGCCGGCATTTTCTGGAAACCGAGCATGTGGCATTCACGCCAGGGTTGGATTTCGGTCGCTTCCAGGCCGGTCATCATGTGCGTTTTGCCTACACGCAAAACCTTGATCGACTACAGGAAGCAGTGGAACGCATTGCCCGTGGCTTGCAGAGTTGGCAAGGCTGATGCGCTTTCATCCTCCTCTCGAAGAAGGTCGGCTGATTCGCCGCTACAAGCGCTTTCTGGCCGACATCGAAACCGCAGCCGGCGAATTGCTGACCATCCACTGCCCGAACACTGGCTCGATGTTCAACTGCATGGTCGAGGGCGGGCAAGTCTGGTTCAGCCGCTCCAACGACCCCAAGCGCAAGCTGCCGGGGACCTGGGAAATCGCGCAAACACCCCAGGGCCGCCTGGCGTGCGTCAACACCGCGCGCGCCAATCAACTGGTTGAAGAAGCGCTGAATGCTGGAGTGATCACCGAACTCAACGGCTTTACCGCCTTAAAGCGCGAAGTGCCCTACGGCCAGGAGAAGAGCCGTATCGACTTTCGCCTGGACTACCCCGACGGTGCAGCTTATGTCGAAGTCAAAAGTGTCACCCTGGGGTTTGACGGCACGCCTATCGCAGCGTTTCCCGATGCGGTGACCCAGCGTGGGGCCAAACATTTGCGTGAGCTGGCGCATCTGGCTCGCAGCGGTGTACGAGCCGTGCAGTTGTACTGTGTGAATCTGTCTGGCATCGACGGTGTACGGCCGGCCGAGGAAATCGACGCGGGCTATGCCGCGGCACTGCGTGAAGCCAAGGCTGCCGGGGTGCAAGTCTTAGCTTACGGTGTGCAGGTGAGTGCGCAGCAAATCTATATCGATCGCCCACTGCCAGTGTTGCTCAACCCCTAGAGCTGTACCCACAATCCCTGTGCGTCCTCGCGGCCGGGCAGGGGGGTCAAGCTTTGGCCTGCGCAGGGGCCGGCGACGCATTCGCCGTTTTCGATCAGAAACAATGCGCCATGGGTGGCACATTGGATCATGCTCGCGCTAGGGTCGAGAAACCGGTCAGGTTGCCATTCCAGCGGTACGCCGCGATGAGGGCAACGGTTGATATAGAAATACACCCGGCCTTCGCGGCGTACGGCAAACAGCTTGCGGCCATCGAGATCGAAGCCGCGGCTGCTGTCTTGGGCAAGTTCGTGGGACGGGCACAGAAACTTCATGAGTGTTCTCAGGTGGTGCGGGTCAAGGGCTGCAGGGCGAACCAGGGTTTATGGGCGAGCCTGGCGCTTGACGTTCAAATGCAAACAATTATCAAATGCCGGCTTCGCCCGTTAGCTGACTGCGTGCTCAGTACGATGCCAGACCGCCAGGATCTGTCACACGATTGAGTGATTCAGTGGCTCCACCCCTTGGAAGGAAACCCTTTTATGCGCCTGAGTACCAGCGCTATTGCGCTTGTTGTCGGACTGCTGGTCAACCACGGGGCACAAGCCTCTGAGCTGCCACAACGCTGGGTCAGTGCAGGCGGTGCATTGTCGGAGTGGGTGACGGCCCTGGGTGGGGAGTCCAAACTGGTGGGTGTCGACACCACCAGTCAGCATCCGCAATCACTCAAGGCACTGCCCAGTATCGGTTACCAGCGCCAACTGTCGGCCGAAGGGATCTTGAGCCTGCGCCCGCAAATCCTGGTGGGCACCGAGGAAATGGGGCCGCCGCCGGTGCTGGCGCAGATTCGTGGTGCAGGCGTGCAAGTGGAGCTGTTCTCCGCGCAGCCGGATTTGCCGACCCTGCAAGGCAACCTGCAACATCTTGGCAAACTGTTGGGGGCCGAAGCCAAGGCTGCGGCACTGTTCAACACCTATCAGCAGCAACTGGACGAGCAGAAAGCGGCTGTGGCCCAGGCGCAAACCCGGCAAAAGGCCCCAGGTGTGCTGCTGGTGCTCGGGCATGCCGGTGGCAAACCACTGATCGCCGGCAAGGACACTGCCGCCGATTGGGTGCTGCAACAAGCCGGTGGGCACAACCTGGCGACGCACAGTGGCTACAAGCCATTTTCCGTAGAGTCCCTGGCGGGGCTGAGTCCTGAAGTGCTGGTGTTCTCTGATCGCGCCCTGAGTGGCGAGGCAGCCCGCGCGGCCTTGTTCAAGGAAAACCCGATTCTGGCAGCCACTTCTGCGGCCAAGACCGGGCGAGTCTTTGAGTTGGACCCCACCTTGTTGGTCGGTGGCCTGGGGCCGCGTTTGCCGGCCAGCCTGCAAGCCTTGTCCGCCGGGTTCTATCCGCCTAAAACCCAAGCTGCCCCATGACCACTCTGGTTAAACCGCGCGCGCTGTTCATCGGCTTGAGCCTGTTATGTGTATTGGCGATCTGGCTGTCCCTGGCTTTGGGGCCGGTCAGCCTGCCATTGCTCGACACCTTGCGCGCCGCCTTGCGTTTGCTTGGCGTGCCCATCGAGGCCCAGGGGTTGGAGCAGGCCGAGTTGATTCTCGGGCAGATCCGTTTACCGCGCACCTTGTTGGGGCTGGCGGTCGGCGGGGTGCTGGCGCTGTCGGGGGTGGCGATGCAGGGGTTGTTCCGCAACCCGTTGGCCGACCCGGGTTTGGTCGGCGTGTCCAGTGGCGCCGCGCTGGGGGCGGCGGTGGCCATCGTCGGTGGCGCGGCCTTCGGTGGCCTGCCGGATGCCGTGGGGCCGTATCTGCTGTCGTTGTGTGCGTTTCTCGGCGGGCTGGGTGTGACTGCGCTGGTCTATCGCCTGGGACGACGTGACGGCCAGACCAATGTCGCAACCATGCTGTTGGCCGGCATCGCCTTGACCGCACTGGCGGCCTCGGCGGTGGGCCTGTTCACCTACCTGGCGGATGACGCCACCTTGCGCACCCTGACGTTCTGGAACCTGGGCAGCCTCAATGGTGCCAGCTACTCGCGTTTGTGGCCGTTGTTGCTGGTCAGTGCCGGTGTGGCGCTGTGGCTACCGCGCCGGGCCAAGGCGCTCAACGCTTTGCTCCTGGGGGAATCGGAAGCCAGTCACCTGGGGATCAACGTTGAGGGGCTCAAGCGTGAGCTGGTGTTTTGCACGGCCCTCGGGGTGGGCGCAGCGGTCGCGGCCGCAGGGTTGATCGGTTTTGTCGGGCTGGTGGTGCCGCACCTTGTGCGGCTGCTGGCCGGGCCGGATCACCGGGTGCTGTTGCCGGCTTCGGTGCTGGCTGGCGCGAGCCTGTTGTTATTCGCTGACCTGGTAGCGCGCCTGGCCCTGGCACCCGCGGAATTGCCCATTGGGATTGTTACCGCCTTTATCGGCGCCCCGTTCTTTCTTTACCTGTTGTTACGAGGACGCGCCTGATGCTGCGAGTGGAAAACCTGCAGGTCCGTCGCGGTCGCAAAACCGTATTGGCCGATGTGACCCTGGACCTCAGGCCGGGTGAAGTATTGGGCGTGCTGGGCCCTAATGGCGCGGGCAAAAGCACATTGCTCGGTGCATTGTGTGCGCAGTTGCACCCGGATGAGGGGCAGGTATGGCTGGGCGATCGCGCGCTAAAGGATTGGCAGGGCGCGCAACGGGCCCAGCGCCTTGCGGTGCTGCCCCAAGTGTCGACCCTGGACTTCGCTTTTCGCGTCGAGGAAGTGGTGGGCATGGGGCGCTTGCCCCATCAGACCGGGCGCGTGCGCGACGATGAAATCATCGCCGCCGCCCTGCAGGCCGCCGATGTGGGCCATTTGAGCGGGCGCAGCTACCTGGCTTTGTCCGGTGGCGAGCGCCAGCGCGTGCACCTGGCGCGGGTACTGGCGCAACTATGGCCGGGTGAAGCTGGGCAGACGTTATTGCTCGATGAGCCGACCTCGATGCTTGACCCCTTGCACCAGCACACCACCTTGCAGGCCATCCGCAGCTTCGCTGACCGTGGTGCCGCCGTGCTGGTGATCCTCCACGACCTGAACCTGGCCGCGCGCTACTGCGACCGTATCCTGCTGCTGGAGAACGGCCGCCCCCATGCCCTGGATACGCCGACGCAGGTGTTGCGTCCTGAACTGCTCAAGGCGGTGTTTGGCCTGGATGTACTGGTGCAGCCCCATCCTGAGCTAGGTCATCCATTGATCATCGCCCGTTAAAAAACCGTAGGCAAAAAAAGACCCGGCAAGAGCCGGGTCAAATAACCGTGATTAGCCTGATGAGGAGATAAGCTGAGAGTCCGAACCAATGGTCTTTCAGTTATCGGCTGATCTCGCGACCAGTTGTGATAATCATAACGATTCTCATTTAAGAGTCAACATTTGTTTTTGCGGCCCCGGGATGTTTCCTCAAACGTCTGTTTGGAATTCCCGAAAACGCTGGGCATCAGGCCCTCTCAGCTCTTGTTGCGGACCGACAGTGCGTCCAATTGGCGATTCAGGGCTTCCTTGCGCTCGGTTGGAATATCGTTCCAATGCACATCCATCAATGCGCCTTCGATGGCATACAGCAGGACTTTGGAAGCCCGGAAGCCGCGGGTGCGTACTGCCCGGTAGGCGTCTACCGCGCCCAGGCGGCGCAGGTCCGAAGCGCTATGGATGCCCACCGCATGCAGCCATTGTGCCGAGGTCTTGCCAAGGTTTTTCAGGTGTTGCAGCTCATCATTCATCAAGCCTCCTTGCGACGGCCGAATGGTTCGGTGGGTATCGTGACCAGGCAAGCCTGAAAGGAGTGTAGCGCTCAGTAGGAAAAGCGTAGTTCTTTGCTCAGAAACGATGTAAACGCTTCTAAGGCTGGCGCTGGAATGTTGACGGTGAGCGGCGCAAGCCCCCAGCCCGCATTGCGCGGGGCCGGGGGTGAGGATGTGCTGTCAGCGGGTGCGGTAACGCAGGCGAGTGCCGAAATTGACCGACATGAGGATCTCGTCAGCGCTCAGTTCGGGCGGGAAGTAAGCGCCTGAAATCTGCGCATGGGCCAGGCTGGCGCCTTCCAGCGAACAGTCGCGCAGGTCCAGGCCACGCAAGTCGGCCGAGCGGAAGTAGGCGTCGGTGAAGTCCACGCCGGCAGCGTCCAGATCCCGCAGGTCGAGCCCACGGAAATCGCCACCGCGCATATCGATGGGGCCACCCTTGGGGCGTTCCTGGTTGAAGCCACGGATGTCATCTTTATGCAGTAGTGCGTAGAGCGGGGTATCAAGCAGCTTCGGCTGGCCCATGGCGGCATCTCCCGTTGGAATTATGACGCCATTATAGTGCCACTATTGCTGGCCGTGAGCTGTTAACGGCTTCACGGCCAAGAAATATTTATTACAGGCCCGGCAAGCGTTGGCGGACATGGGCAACCAGTGCGTCCAGTGTCCCGCTTTCATTGGTCTCGACCCGTTTGCTCAGCAGCAGTTCTTCGGCGCTCAGGGGATCACGGCTGGCTTGCTGCTCTTCAATGACTGCCAGGGTGGCGTCAGACGGATCGTTTTTATCTGCCTGACGTTTTGCCAGCCAACTGGCGATAACTGCCTGCGGTGCATTGCAATCAAGGATCAGGAAGGGCGCCCCGGTCGCTTCTGCGACCTGGGCGGCAGCGGCGCGTTGCTCACGCTTGAGGTAGGTCGCATCCAGGACCACCGGGAAGCCTGCGCGCAGCACGGTTTCGGCGAGGGTATGCAGGCGGGCGTAGGTCGCTGCGCTGGAATCTGCGGCATAAATCCCGGCTTGCGGGGTATTTTCGACCTGCTGCTCGCCGAACAGGCGTTTACGCTCGACATCCGAGCGCAGGCGAATGGCGCCCAGCGCGTCGACCAGACGCATCGCCACGTGGCTTTTGCCGGTCGCCGACACGCCATGGGTAATCGCCAGGAAGCGCGAGGGGATGGTGCTGTAGCTTTCGGCCAGGTTGGCGTAGTTGCGGTATTGGCGCAGGGTGGTGGCCCGCTCGACCGGTGTTGCCTCGGACGGCATGCTGAACAGCGCGACCTTGGCCCGCACCAGGGCACGGTAGGCTTTATAGAAGTTCAGCAGCTCCAGGCTCTGATAATCGCCGGTCAGCTCCAGGTACTGGCTGATAAAACGTCGGGCCAGCGACTTGAGGCCACGGTCTTCCAGGTCCATGGCCAGGAAGCCAGTGTCGGCGCACACGTCGGTGAAGCGAAACGGTTCGTTGAACTCGATGCAGTCGAAGATCACCACGTGCCCGTCGATCATGGTCGCGTTGCCCAGGTGAATATCACCGTGGCACTCACGGGTAAAGCCATTGAGCTTGCGTTGCTCCAGCAGCGGCTTGAGGCGTTCAAAGCTGCTCTCGGCCCAGGCTTGCAGGGCTTGCAGTTGGGCCAGGTCGTCCTTGTCGCTGAGGAAGGGAAGAATCTGCTCGAAGTTCTGCCGCACCGGCGCCATCACCTCGTTCGGGGTGCCGGCGGGATGGGCTTCGGGAACCTTGGGCGCGCTCAGGTGAAAGTGGGCAATCTGGCTGGCCATCTCATCAATGTGGCCACTGGTCAGCTCGCCATTGGCCTGCAACGTGCTCAGCAGTTGGCTTTGCGGGAACTGGCGCATTTTCAGCACATATTCAATGGCTGGGCCTTCGCCGCCCAGTTGCGGTGCTTCAGCGCTGCCGGTGATCGGCAACACGTCAAGATACAAATCTTGTGTCAGGCGTTGGTTGAGGCGCAGCTCTTCATTGCAGAAGTGGCCGCGGGCGTCCAATTGGGTAAAGTCGAGGAAGCCGAAGTTCACCGGCTTCTTGATTTTATAGGCATAGGGGCCGGTGAGCAGGACCCAGGAAATATGGGTTTCGATGACTTGAAACGCGTCGACCGGATGAGGAAACAAGGCCGGGTTTTGCAGGGCGGCAATCAGGGGCTGGCTCACGGGCGATCCTTCGGAGTCTGGGAAAATAATGGTGCGCATTATGGCCGCTCAAGCCGGTCATGCAAACCGCCGTCCGGTTCATGTTGATCATCAATAAAGTGCGTATAATCCGCCGCCATGACTCGTACCCGATCTCCCCGTTCCCGTAAAAAACCTCCTCCCCGCAGCCTGCGCCCCTGGTTGGGCTGGGCGCTCAAGCTCGGCCTGGTGGGCCTGGTGGTGATCGCAGGCATCGCGGTCTACCTCGATGCGGTGGTCCAGGAGAAGTTCTCAGGCAAACGCTGGACCATCCCGGCGAAGGTCTACGCTCGCCCGCTGGAACTGTTTACCGGCCAGAAGCTGAGCAAGGCGGACTTCCTCACCGAACTCGATGCGCTGGGCTATCGGCGTGAAGCCGTGGCCAACGGCCCGGGCGCTGCGGCTGTCAGCGGGAACACGGTTGACTTGAATACCCGGGGTTTCCAGTTCTATGAAGGCCTGGAAAAGGCGCAGCCTGTGCGTGTGCGCTTCTCCGGTGATTACGTTGCCGAGCTGTCGGCACTCAATGGCGGCAAACTGCCGGTGGTGCGCCTTGAGCCGTTGCTGATCGGCGGGATTTACCCGAAGAACCTTGAAGATCGCATCCTGATCAAGATCGATCAGGTACCGCCCTACCTGTTGGAAACCCTGGTCGCGGTCGAAGATCGGGACTTCTATAGCCACTGGGGCGTATCGCCCAAGTCCATCGCCCGTGCCGTGTGGGTCAACACCTCCGGCGGGCGGATGACTCAGGGTGGCAGTACCCTGACGCAACAATTGGTCAAGAATTTCTACCTGACCAGTGAGCGCAGCCTGACTCGCAAACTCACCGAAGCCATGATGGCAATGTTGCTGGAGCTGCATTACAGCAAGCAGGAAATTCTGGAGGCGTACCTCAATGAGGTGTTTGTCGGCCAGGATGGCCAGCGGGCGGTGCACGGTTTCGGCCTGGCCAGCCAGTTCTTCTTCGGTCAACCATTGTCCGAATTGAAGCTGCACCAGGTGGCGTTGCTGGTGGGCATGGTCAAGGGGCCGTCCTATTACAACCCGCGTCGCAACCCGGAGCGGGCGCTGGAACGCCGCAATCTGGTGCTCGATGTGCTGGAGCAGCAGGGCGTTGCTAGCGCTGAACAGGTGGCTGCCGCGAAGAAGATGCCCCTGGGTGTCACCACCCGTGGCAAGTTGGCAGACAGCTCGTTCCCCGGCTTTATCGACCTGGTCAAACGCCAGTTGCGCGAAGATTATCGCGACGAAGACTTGACCGAAGAAGGCCTGCGGATCTTCACCAGTTTCGACCCGATCCTGCAGATGAAGGCCGAGGCTTCGGTCAGCGATACCTTCAAGCGCCTGGCCGGGCGTAAAGGCTCGGACGAAGTCGAAGCCGCCATGGTGGTGACCAATCCGGAAACCGGTGAAGTCCAGGCCATGATCGGTAGCCGTCAGGCCAGCTTCGCCGGTTTCAATCGGGCGCTGGATGCCGTGCGGCCGATTGGCTCGCTGATCAAACCGGCGGTGTACCTCACTGCGCTGGAAAAACCGAGCAAATACACACTGACCAGTTGGTTGTCCGACGAGGCGTTTTCGGTCAAGGGTGCCGATGGTCAGGTGTGGAAGCCGCAGAACTATGATCGCCGCTCCCACGGTACGGTTTTCCTGTACCAGGGCCTGGCGCATTCCTACAACTTGTCCACGGCGCGACTTGGCCTGGAACTGGGTGTGCCGAATGTGCTCAAGACGCTGGCGCGACTGGGCGTCAGCCGCGAGTTCCCGGCGTTCCCGTCGATGTTGCTGGGTGCGGGGGGCTTGAGCCCGATGGAAGTGGCAACCATGTACCAGACCCTCGCCAACGGTGGTTTCAACACGCCGATGCGCGGGATTCGTAGTGTTCTCACGGCGGAAGGCGAGCCGCTCAAGCGTTATCCGTTCCAGATTGAACAGCGCTTTGATCCAGCCTCCATCTACCTGACCCAGAACGCCATGCAGCGCGTCATGCGCGAAGGTACCGGGCGCTCGGTCTACAGTGTGTTGCCGTCCAACCTGACGCTGGCTGGCAAGACCGGTACCAGTAACGATTCCCGTGACAGCTGGTTCGCCGGTTTCAGCCAGGACCTGCTCGCGGTGGTCTGGCTGGGGCGTGATGACAACGGCAAGACACCTTTTACCGGCGCGACCGGCGCCCTGCAGGTCTGGACCAGCTTTATGCGCAAGGCCGACCCGCTGCCACTGAACATGCCACAACCTGACAATATCGTTCAGGCCTGGATCGATCCCCATACCGGCCAGGGCTCCGATGCCAACTGTCCGGGCGCGGTGCAGATGCCGTATATTCGCGGCAGCGAACCGCCAGCCGGCGCACCGTGTGGTGGCGTGCCCACAGACGCGGATTCGGTGATGGATTGGGTCAAGGGCTGGATGAATTAAGCAAAGAGGATTTCAAGTGAACAAGTGGTTGATTCCAGCTGTTACAACATTGGCTTTGCTCAGTGGTTGTTCCACCGTGCAGCGTGGCTCCATCCCGGTGGTGGATTCCGGCACGGCCGTGTCCAACAATGATCGGATTTCGGCCAATGGCGGTTTTCGCCAGACCGTGGTCACGCGCCCGAACCCAGCCACGACGCAGGCCGTGCCTCAGGATTCCGGGGTGGTGGTCATGGTTCCGGGCGGTGGTGCCACGACTTCTGCGCCGATCAGCTCCGCGCCATGGACGCCTGGGCCTATCACCCCGGGTCCGTCGAACTCCGCGCCGATTCAAACGGCGCCGATCAACCAGGGCAGCTACTCCATGCCTTCGACACCGAGTGGGATTCCTTCCGCAAGCAGCGGTGGGCTGTCTGCCGACGAGCAATTGGACGGTCCGGTCCTGGCCTTGCTCACGACCGCCCAGCAACAGCAGGCTGGGGGTGACTTGAACGGCGCATCGTCCAGCCTTGAGCGCGCCCAGCGTGTAGCGCCGCGTGAACCACAGGTTCTGTATCGCCTGGCACAAGTGCGCATGGCCCAGGGGGATGCGCCACAAGCTGAACAGTTCGCCCGTCGTGGCTTGACCATGGCCAATGGTCGCCCTGACCTGCAAGCCAGTCTGTGGGCCTTGATTGGTGATGCGCGCGCTGCGCAAGGTGACGCCGCTGGCGCAGCCCAGGCCCGGCAAAAAGCCAAGGTCAGCCTCTGATGGATTCGCGTTTTCCGGCGATTGCCGAACAATTGCTGTTGATTGAGCGTGAACTGCGCGTGCAGGGCTGGTGGGACGAAGTGTCTCCCAGCGCCGAGGCGCTGAGCAGCGTCGAGCCTTTTTCTGTCGATACCCTGGATTTTCATCAGTGGTTGCAGTGGATTTTCCTGGCCCGGATGAAACAGATCCTGGAGCAGGACTTGCCGCTGCCCAATGCGTCGGGAATCCTGGAGATGGCCGAGATGGTCTACGCCGATCGTCCGCGCGAGAGCCTCGGCTTGCGCAATGCGCTGAAAAAGTTCGACCAACTGATCGTCGACGCTCGTTAATTGCCTGACTGCCGGGTTTTCCGGCAGCCTTGCGCACATTTCTACCGCTTGACGACATTCAGGCGAGTTTTATCCCTCCTCAAACCCCTTTCTTCTGCGTTCTCATGCGCTTAGTTGGAAAAAAGCGCAATTATTGCTTGACTTGAAGGGGCTGAAACAGAAGAATCCAAAGTCCGCTGTATCGGGACTGCCAGAAGCAGGCCCGCTCAGCAGATCATGAGGCGCACATCCGCGCCGACCTGTTACACCCGCAACGCGTTACCTCGCGCTGGGTGGGAAAAGCCCGCAACACTTGGGACGATCCCAATACTTGCTCAGTCAGTGCTGACGTAGTCGGCGACCACCGTCGCTCATGCTCTGTTGAGAAGTAAACCTATTAAGACCCGTCGGTTTTCAACGGACGGTATTCTGGCGTTTTAGAGGTGAACAACGTGGAGCTTTTATCTGGTGGTGAGATGCTCGTCCGCTTTTTGCGTGACGAAGGCGTCGACTATATCTACGGGTACCCAGGTGGTGCTCTGCTGCATGTCTACGACGCACTGTTCAAGGAACCTGGTGTTACCCACATCCTGGTTCGCCACGAACAGGCCGCGACCCATATGGCTGACGGTTATGCCCGTGCCACCGGTAAAGCCGGCGTGGTCCTGGTAACGTCCGGCCCAGGCGCAACCAATGCCATTACCGGCATCGCGACTGCTTATATGGACTCCATTCCGATGGTGATCATTTCCGGCCAGGTGCCTAGCACCATGGTTGGTACCGATGCATTCCAGGAAACCGACATGATCGGTATCTCCCGGCCGATCGTGAAGCACAGCTTCATGATCAAGCATCCGTCGGAGATCCCGGACGTCATGAAAAAGGCCTTTTACCTCGCACAGTCCGGTCGCCCGGGTCCGGTGGTGGTCGATATCCCGAAAGACATGACCAACCCGGCGGAAAAATTCGAATACGTCTTCCCGAAGAAAGCCAAGCTGCGCTCCTACAGCCCGGCTGTTCGTGGGCACTCGGGGCAGATCCGCAAGGCAGCAGAAATGCTCCTGGCGGCCAAGCGCCCAGTGCTTTACTCCGGCGGTGGGGTGATCCTGGGCGGCGGTTCCGCACCGCTGACCGAACTGGCCAAGATGCTGAACCTGCCAGTGACCAACACCCTGATGGGGCTCGGCGCCTTCCCGGGTTCGGATCGTCAGTTCGTCGGCATGCTCGGCATGCACGGCAGCTACACCGCCAACCTGACCATGCACCACGCCGATGTGATTCTGGCCGTGGGGGCGCGGTTCGATGACCGGGTGATCAACGGCGCGAGCAAGTTCTGCCCGAATGCCAAGATCATCCACATCGATATTGACCCGGCGTCCATCTCCAAGACCATCAAGGCCGACGTGCCGATCGTAGGTCCAGTGGAAAGCGTATTGACCGAAATGGTCGCCGCGCTCAAGGACATCGGTGAGGCACCGAACAAGGAGTCCGTTGCCAGTTGGTGGAAGCAGATCGACGAATGGCGTGGCGATCGCGGCTTGTTCCCTTACGACAAGGGCGACGGCAGCATCATCAAGCCACAGACCGTGATCGAAACCCTGTGCGAAGTGACCAAGGGCGACGCCTTTGTGACCTCCGACGTGGGCCAGCACCAGATGTTCGCCGCGCAGTACTACAAGTTCGACAAGCCTAACCGCTGGATCAACTCCGGTGGCCTGGGCACGATGGGCTTTGGTTTCCCTGCGGCCATGGGTGTGAAACTGAGCTTCCCCGACACCGACGTTGCATGCGTGACCGGTGAGGGCAGCATCCAGATGAACATCCAGGAGCTGTCGACCTGCCTGCAATATGGCTTGCCGGTGAAGATCGTCTGCCTGAACAACGGTGTACTGGGCATGGTTCGCCAGTGGCAGGACATGAGCTACAACAGCCGTCACTCCCATTCCTACATGGAATCGCTGCCTGATTTCGTCAAGTTGGTTGAAGCCTATGGCCACGTCGGCATGCGCATCACCGATTTGAAGGATCTGAAGCCGAAGATGGAAGAGGCGTTCGCCATGAAGGATCGCCTGGTGTTCATCGACATCCAGGTCGACACCAGCGAGCACGTCTACCCGATGCAGATCAAAGACGGCTCTATGCGCGACATGTGGCTGAACAAGACGGAGCGAACCTAATCATGCGGCACATTATCTCCCTGCTTCTGGAGAACGAACCCGGCGCTCTGTCTCGTGTTGTCGGCCTGTTTTCGCAACGCAACTACAACATCGAAAGCCTGACCGTGGCCCCGACCGAAGACCCGACCCTGTCGCGCCTGACGTTGACTACTGTAGGCCACGATGAGGTGATCGAGCAGATCACCAAGAACCTCAACAAGCTGATCGAAGTGGTCAAGCTGGTCGACTTGTCGGAAAGTGCCCACATCGAGCGCGAGCTGATGCTGGTCAAGGTCAAGGCCACGGGCGCCCAGCGTGCCGAGATCAAACGCACTACCGATATTTATCGCGGGCAGATCGTCGATGTGAGCGCCAGCGTTTATACCGTGCAACTGACCGGTACAAGCGACAAGCTGGACAGCTTCATCCAGTCGATCGGGACGGCCTCGATTCTGGAAACCGTACGCAGTGGTGTCACCGGGATTGCCCGTGGCGACAAAGTACTCAGCATCTAACCCAATTAGTGAATGGCCTTAAGGGCCTGGATATATAGAGGAACCTCATGAAAGTTTATTACGAAAAAGATTGTGACCTGTCGATCATCCAGGGCAAAAAAGTTGCCATCATCGGCTACGGTTCCCAGGGCCACGCTCAAGCGTGCAACCTGAAAGACTCCGGCGTTGACGTGACCGTTGGCCTGCGCAAAGGCTCGGCGACCGTTGCCAAGGCAGAGGCTCATGGCCTGAAAGTGACTGACGTTGCTTCCGCTGTTGCTGCTGCCGACCTGGTCATGATCCTGACCCCGGACGAGTTCCAGTCCGCGCTGTACAAGAACGAAATCGAGCCGAACATCAAGAAGGGCGCCACCCTGGCCTTCTCCCACGGCTTCGCGATCCACTACAACCAGGTAGTACCGCGCGCTGACCTCGACGTGATCATGATCGCGCCCAAGGCTCCAGGCCACACCGTACGTTCCGAGTTCGTCAAAGGCGGCGGTATCCCTGACCTGATCGCGATCTATCAGGACGCCTCGGGCAACGCCAAGAATGTTGCACTGTCCTACGCCGCAGGCGTTGGTGGTGGTCGTACCGGCATCATCGAAACCACCTTCAAGGACGAGACCGAAACCGACCTGTTCGGCGAGCAAGCCGTTCTGTGCGGCGGTACCGTCGAGCTGGTAAAAGCTGGTTTCGAAACCCTGGTTGAAGCTGGCTACGCGCCGGAAATGGCCTACTTCGAGTGCCTGCACGAACTGAAGCTGATCGTTGACCTCATGTACGAAGGCGGTATCGCCAACATGAACTACTCGATCTCCAACAACGCAGAATACGGCGAGTACGTGACCGGTCCGGAAGTGATCAACGCCGAATCCCGTCAGGCCATGCGCAACGCCCTGAAACGTATTCAGGACGGCGAGTACGCCAAAATGTTCATCAGCGAAGGTGCAACCGGCTACCCTTCGATGACCGCCAAGCGTCGTAACAACGCCGCTCACGGTATCGAAATCATCGGCGAGCAACTGCGCTCCATGATGCCGTGGATCGGTGCCAACAAGATTGTCGACAAAGCCAAGAACTAAGTCGTACGTATCAAGTGAAAACGCGGCCTCGGCCGCGTTTTTTCGTTTGAGGGCTGGTTCTGGTATAAAGCTGCATCGTTTGCGGGCGAACACTCGCCGCAAGTGTCTGTCGAATTTTTTCACACCGTTGCAAGGTAAAGTCCATGAGCGAACGTCCCGAAGAGCCAAACCAGGCCTCTGACGCCGAAAGCCTGCTACCGATCGATGAGCATGTCGAAGAAGGGCATGACGCGGAAGGCCGCAAGGTCCGGCATCGTGGCATCTATCTTCTGCCCAACCTGTTCACCACGGCGAACCTGTTTGCCGGTTTCTACTCCATCATCAATTCCATGAGCGCCCAGAGCGCCTTGGCGGCAGGTGATGCGGCGAGTGCCAGCAAATACTTCGGTTTTGCCGCCATCGCGATCTTCGTGGCCATGGTGCTCGACGGCCTTGATGGGCGCGTGGCGCGGATGACCAATACCCAAAGCGCCTTCGGTGCCGAGTACGACTCTCTGTCGGACATGGTTGCCTTTGGTGTCGCACCTGCGTTGTTGGCGTTTGCCTGGGCGCTGGGAGATATGGGCAAGGTTGGCTGGATGGTTGCCTTCATCTATGTGGCGGGAGCTGCGCTGCGTCTGGCGCGCTTCAATACCCAGGTAGGTACTGCCGACAAACGCTACTTCATTGGCCTGGCCAGCCCTGCCGCGGCAGGTGTGGTGGCGGGTATTGTCTGGGCGTTCAGTGATTACGGTATCCAGGGTTCGAAGATGTCGTTCCTGGTGGCCTTGATGGTTGCGGCGGCCGGCATGCTGATGGTCAGTAACATCAAGTACAACAGCTTCAAGGAGTTCGACCTGAAGGGGCGAGTGCCTTTCGTGGCGATTCTGGTGGTGGTGCTGGTCTTCGCGGTCGTCTTCAGCGATCCACCGCGGATTCTGCTGCTGGCGTTCCTGGTGTATGCCGCATCGGGTCCGGTTCAGTACCTGCTGCATCTTCGCCGGGACAAAACATTGCCTTAATGTAATTTCCCCCATACTCCGCAGTCTATTGGTGCATCAGTTCTCCAATGCTGCGGAGTTGCCATGTTAATCAAGTTGCCCAAAGCGTCCGACTGCCACGAATCGGATGTCACCCCAGAATCCCTCTATTTCTCCCGTCGCAGTTTGCTCGGTGGCGCGCTTGCCGGTATCGCGGCCAGTAGCCTGCCGCGTTGGGCGAGTGCGGCTGACGCTGCGCGTTATGCCGATGTCGAGCCCGGCAAGGCTCCCGGCTGGTTTACCGAGAAGCTGCCTGGTACGCAATGGCAGGCGGTGACGGTCAAAGACGAAGCCATCACGCCATTCAAGGATGCGACCCACTACAACAACTTCTATGAGTTCGGTACCGACAAGAGCGACCCGGCGGCGAATGCCGGGTCACTCAAGACCGAGCCATGGAGCGTCGTAATTGATGGGGAGGTTGCAAAGCCGGGGCGTTATGCCTTGGAAGACTTCATGAAGCCGTATCAGTTGGAAGAGCGGATCTACCGTCTGCGCTGTGTCGAGGCATGGTCGATGGTCATTCCCTGGATGGGGTTCCCCATATCAGCCCTGCTGAAACAGGTTGAGCCGACCTCCAAGGCCAAGTACATCCGCTTTGAAACCCTCCAGGACCCCAAGAGCATGCCGGGCCAGCGTTCGAGCTTCGGCCTGATCGACTGGCCTTATGTAGAAGGGTTGCGCCTGGATGAGGCGATGAATCCTCTGGCGATCCTGGCGGTGGGCATGTATGGGCGTGAATTGCCCAACCAGAATGGTGCGCCGCTGCGTTTGGTGGTGCCATGGAAGTATGGCTTCAAGAGTGTGAAGTCCATCGTGCGGATCAGTCTGGTGAGTGAGCAGCCGAAAACTACCTGGCAAAGCATTGCGGCGGATGAGTATGGGTTTTATGCGAATGTGAATCCCACGGTCGATCATCCGCGCTGGACCCAGGCGCGGGAACGACGGCTGCCCAGTGGCTTGTTCAGCCCGAATGTGCGCGAGACGCAGATGTTCAACGGTTACTCGCAAGAGGTCGCCTCTCTTTATACGGGCCTTGATCTGCGGAAGAACTATTGATGCGTTACCCCATATGGCGCGTTGGCGTCTTTATAGCAGCGGCGGTGTGGCCGTTGTATTGGTTGTATGAGGCCTGGAGCCTGGCCTTGGGGCCAGATCCCGGCAAAGTGCTGGTTGATCGCCTGGGGCTGGGAACGCTAATCCTGTTGCTGGTCACCCTGGGGATGACGCCTCTGCAAAAACTGAGCGGTTGGGCAGGGTGGATCGCTGTGCGCCGGCAGTTGGGGTTGTGGTGCTTTGCTTATGTGGTGCTGCACCTTGCGGCTTACTGTGTATTTATCCTGGGGTTGGATTGGTCGCAATTGGGTGTGGAGTTACGCAAGCGGCCCTACATTATTGTGGGGGCGCTGGGTTTCCTTGGCCTGCTGGCGTTGGCGGTGACCTCTAATCGCTACAGCCAGCGTCGGTTGGGTAGCCGTTGGAAGAAGCTGCATCGCTTGGTGTATGTGATTCTGGGGCTTGGTTTATTGCACATGCTTTGGATCGTGCGGGCTGACCTGAAGGAATGGGCTATCTATGCTTCTATAGGCGCGCTGCTTTTGCTCCTGCGGATCCCGCCTGTGATGCGTCGAATCCCTCGTCTTATTGCTAAAAAAGCACCTTCTGCAACAAAAGTGTAATTAGCCCTTGACCGCAGAATCAGGAAGTCTATAATTCGCCCCACTTCCGGCGCAGTCGAAACGGAAAA
>NZ_AOHN01000036.1:0-627 GCF_000510915.2 Pseudomonas sp. FH4
GTGAGCGCCGCTGTTGACGAGATCGTCGCCACGGCCGAGGAAGAGCGCGAATTCCGCCGCAAGGGCGGGGCGACGAACAAGGCTGTTATTGCTGCGCTGACGAGCCTGCAGAAAGAGTTCAGTGCGATGAAAAATACGCCCACTGGCCGCCAGTTGCCGCGTAACCCCGGCCCTGTAGCCACTGTCAAGAAGCGGGTGCTCTGACATGGCCTATTCGTTGAGCGCATACGGCGCCAAGATGTACGCGGAAATGCAGTTGGCCATTGCCGAGACCTACGGTGTCGAGCTGTCCACCAAGCAATTCAGTGTTGATCCGACGATCGCCCAGGAACTGAACGACGCGATCACCGCCAAATCGGACTTTTTGCAACGGATCAACGTCATTCCGGTGACTGAGATCAAAGGGCAGAAGGTATTCATTGGCGTGTCCGGTCCGGTCACTGGCCGTACCAACACCAAGACCAAGGATCGCGAAGCCAAAGACGCTTCGGCGCTTGATCAGTCCACCTATGAGCTTTCTTCTACCGAGTCCGACGTAGGGCTGCCGTACGCCAAAATCGATGCCTGGGCCAAGTTCCCGGACTTCCACCAGCGCTATTCCGCCGCCGTACAGAAGCAAATCGCCCT
>NZ_AOHN01000037.1:0-13098 GCF_000510915.2 Pseudomonas sp. FH4
GGAGCTGTCGAGCTTTAGCGAGGCTGCGATGGCGGCGGTACAGGCAGCGAAGATGTCGCCTGATCCACCGCCATCGCAGCCTCGCAGGGGCTCGACAGCTCCCACATTGATCTTCACCCAGACCGAAATTCCGAATCCGCCGCCAATCCCCTGTGGGAGCTGTCGAGCTCCCACAAGGTTCTGGTGTTACCAGCCGCGCCCGGAGTTGACCCAGAAATTCACGGACAGCGAGGTGGAGACAGACTCCACTTGATGGAACCAGCCTTCAGGCAGGAACAACAGGTCGCCTGCCTCCAGGGTCACCCGAAGAAAGTTCACGTCGCGGGACGCCGGGAAGCGTTGGTAGTCCGGGGCGTCGGGGTTGACTTCGCAGCCGTCGAGCCCGCCCTCTGGCGATGTCGACCAGGTGCCTAGCGCTTCACGGTGATGCGGAGCGGCGAGGGTGAAGGATTTGCGCCCCCAGACCTGGGCAAACATATTGTCTGTGTCATCGCGATGCAGGGGTGTCAGCGTGCCTTTGGGGCCGATCCAGATGCGTGGCGCGATGAACTGCGACTGATCGAAGTAGGGCGGGTGTTTGATCTGCTGCATCAGTTGTGCCGGCAGAATATTGTTGCCCATGTAGGCCGGCGGCGTGCCGTCGGCGTTTTTCGCTGCGGGAGTGTCCAGCGAGGCAATAAAGTCCGCCATGGAGGTGGAGCGAAAGTCGCGGTCTGCGGAGAAGGTCTTCTTCACGTAGTCGCCGTGACGGGTGATGCCTTGCAGTTCGGCGAAGTGCACCAGGGATTCTTCGCGGCTGAGTTTGAACAGGGGCCAGTCCTGCAGCGCATCGCTGATCACCAAGGGAATGCCGTGGGGCAGGTAACGGCTGCGAAATTCGCTGACGGACACTTCGCTGCGCGGCCGGCGTTCCACGGTGCGCAGGGGCGGCAGGCTGGCTGAAATTCGCTCGCTCAAGCGCGCCGGCGTCGGGTAGCGCTTGTTCTTATCGACCTTTTCCGCCTTGGCGCCACCCTGGCGCGCATGGTCGATGATCTGTGGCAGCATCGTGGCCAGGCCCATATTGCCGCTGATTTTCAGGCGTCCGCTGGCAAACAGCTCTTCGACGTTGACCATGCCCCCCATGATCCCGAGAAAGTCCCGCTCCGTCACCTCGATGGTCACGTCGGGGTGGGCGTGGCGGCCACGTTCTGTGCGGCTGTGGGTTTTGACCTCGGACCAGAATGCCTGTTCGGGTGCGAATGCGAATTGAAAGACACCTTCAATGCCGACGGCGCCGGCATTGGCGAACAGCTTGGTCAGAATGGTCTGCAAATCCACGGCGATCCCTCTTGTATGGGTTATTGATCTGAACAAGGGAACGAGCGCTGCTGCATGAAATTTATACATGATGTTGCGGGTGGTCTGGCGTGACCCTAATTTGCCCAGGCCTTCATCCGTTCCTTTTACACGTAATAGATTGGGGTAAACGTGGTGACCAAGCTGACACTGCTGTGCTTGCCGTACTCCGGCGCCAGCGCCATGGTCTACAGTCGGTGGCGGCGCAAACTGCCGGAATGGCTGCACGTGCAGCCAGTGGAGCTGCCGGGCCGTGGCGCACGTTTTGATGAGCCTCTGCAAACTGACATGCGCACCCTGGCGCGCCAATTGGCTGTGGAGCACAAGCCGTCGCTTGAGGCGCCTTATGCGCTGTTCGGGCATAGCCTGGGCGCTTTGCTGGCGTGTGAAATGGCGCATGCGTTTCGCGCCTTGGGCTGCCCGGAGCCGGTGGCGCTGTTTGCCTCGGGCACGGCGGCGCCGACCCTGCGTAGTGACTACGATCGTGACTTTGCCGAACCCAAGACGGATGAGCAGTTGATTGATCAACTGCGTACTTTCCAGGGCACCAGTGAGGCCGTGCTGGCGGACAAGGAGCTGATGAGCCTGACCCTGCCGGTACTGCGCGCCGACTTCTTGCTGTGCGGCCGTTTTCGCCCGCAGGAGCGGCCGCTGCTCAAATGCCCGGTCCATGTCCTGGGTGGCAAGGAAGACAAAGCCACCACGGAGCAACTGATCGGCTGGAGCAAGGAGACGGGCGGCAGCTTCTCGGTGGATATGATGACCGGTGGCCACTTCTTCATTCATGAGCATGAAGCGCGGGTGCTGCGGGTCATCAAGGAACACTTGGAGGGGCATCATCGCCGCTACGTCCAGATGAGCGCACTCGCTCGCTAGAACCGCGCCCGCTGGCGCAATCGATTGTTTACAGGAGGCCCATCATGGGTGTTGCCTTGGGATTTTCCGTTGGTCCGTTACGGGCAGGGCAGGGGCGTTTGCCGCTGCTGGTCGAGGCCACTGAGCCAGGCACCAGCCTGCTGGCGGTGTTTGAAGAACTCAGCGCGTTGGTGGATGAACACTTGTTGCGCGACGGTG
Organism: Pseudomonas sp. FH4; assembly: GCF_000510915.2. Classification (NCBI taxonomy): domain Bacteria; kingdom Pseudomonadati; phylum Pseudomonadota; class Gammaproteobacteria; order Pseudomonadales; family Pseudomonadaceae; genus Pseudomonas; species Pseudomonas sp. FH4. The sequence continues at coordinate 2,413 of NZ_AOHN01000037.1, forward strand.
GGATTCTGTTTCGCGGGTTTACCCTGGAGGGTGCCGAACAGTTTCGCGAGTTTGCAGCCAGTTTTGGTCATCCCTTGTTGAGTTACGAGTTTGGCTCGACCCCGCGAAGCAGTGTCACGCAGGGGGTGTACACCTCCACCGAGTATCCGGCGCACCAGAGTATTCCGCTGCACAATGAGCAGGCCTACTCCCGTGATTGGCCAATGAGAATCTGGTTCTACAGCATGATCGCCGCGCAGTCGGGGGGCGAGACGCCGATTGCCGACAGTCGTGAGGTCTACAAGCGTATCCCGGCCTATATCCGCGAGCGTTTCGTCAGCAAGGGCCTGATGTATGTCCGCAACTACGGCAACGGCCTGGATGTGGCTTGGGAGCAGGTGTTCAATACCGAGGACCGGGCAGTTGCCGAGGCGTACTGCAAGGCGCACGCAATTGTCTGCGAGTGGAAGGACGATGGCGAGTTGCGTACCCGCCAGACCTGCCAGGCGGTGGCTCGCCATCCGCGCACGGGTGAGATGGTCTGGTTCAACCAGGCGCACCTGTTCCATATTTCCAACCTGCAACCGGAGGTGCGTGAATCGCTGCTGGACATCGTTGATGAGGAAGATTTACCGCGTAATGTCTATTACGGCGATGGCTCGGCCATTGAAGACGAGGTGCTCAATGAGATTCGCGCGGTGCTCGACGACTGCATGATCAGCTTCCCCTGGCAGTCGGGTGATGTGCTGATGCTCGACAATATGCTTGCGGCTCACGCACGCGCGCCCTTCGAGGGCAAGCGCAAGGTGATTGTGGCGATGGCCGAAGGCTTTTCTGCCGACCAACTGTAAGCGTCATCCTCGATTGTTCCCGCACAAGCGGGAACGATCCCTCTGTATCCAAGCCCTGTAGCCACTGACTCATTCAGCAGTCAGCCAGGCGGCATTGCGGTGCTTCAAACGCAGAATTCTTCAAGCGCCTCAAGGTCCTCGGGACCTTATCTTCTCTGCCTCAGCGACTACAAGATAGTTGTTCTCAGTCGCTAATTTTCCCCGGTTGCATTCGTTTTATAGGGACGACGTGCCTTTGTGCTTCCTGCCTATTGATCCGGATGCTAAGAAATGAATGCTGAAGACTCCTTGAAACTCGCTCGCCGGTTTATCGGGTTGCCCCTGGAAAAACGCCGGCTGTTCCTTGCGGCCTTGCAAAAGGAAGGGGTGGATTTTGCTCAGTTTCCGATCCCGGCGGGTGTAGAAGTCGAAGATCGTCAGGCGTTGTCCTACGCACAGCGACGGATGTGGTTCCTCTGGCAACTGGATCCGCAAAGCGGCGCCTATAACCTGCCCAGTGCCGTGCGGCTCAAGGGTAGGCTCGACGAGTTGGCACTGGAGCAGGCCTTCGCCAGCCTGGTGGAGCGCCACGAAGCCTTGCGCACGGTATTTCGCCAGTTACCTGACGAAAGTCTGCAACAAGTGCCCGCCAGCGCCCCGTTGATTGTCGAGCGCGAGGACTTCAGCATCCTCCCCGAGGACGAGCGTGAGCGCCGGGTTCGCAGTGAAGCCCAGGAGCAGTCAATGCAGCCATTCGACCTGGCTGCCGGTCCGTTGCTGCGAGTCAAGCTGATCAAGCTCGATGCCGAGCAGCACGTGCTGTTGTTGACCTTGCATCACATCGTTTCCGATGGCTGGTCGATGAGCATCATCATCGACGAATTCGTGCGCTTCTATGACGCTCACCGTCGTGGTCAGGCGCTGAGCCTCGAACCGCTGCCGATCCAGTATGCCGACTATGCCTTGTGGCAGCGGCGCTGGATGGAAGCCGGCGAGCAGGAGCGCCAATTGGCGTATTGGCAGGAGCAACTGGGCGATGAGCATCCCGTGCTTGAATTGCCGACCGATTTTCCGCGCCCGGCAGTGGCCAGCCATCAAGGCAGTCGTTACGAGTTCGATCTGCCGACAGCCCTGGCGGATGAACTGCGTCAGTTCGCGCGCCAGCAGAATGTGTCGTTGTTCACCGTGTTACTGGCAGCCTTCAATATCCTCTTGTACCGCTACACCGGCCAGACCGACTTGCGGGTCGGTGTGCCGATTGCCAACCGTAACCGGCTGGAAGTCGAAGGCCTGATCGGTTTGTTCGTCAACACTCAGGTGATCCGTGCGCGCTTTGACGAGCAGACCCTGGTCGCTGGCCTATTGCAGGACCTCAAGGAAGTGGTCAATGCCGCGCAGGCCCATCAGGACCTGCCATTTGAGCGCCTGGTCGATGCCCTCAAGCTGGAGCGTAGCCTGAGCCACACCCCGCTGTTCCAGGTGATGTACAACCATCAGCCGGAAGTGGCTGACATCGAGACGTTGCAGCTGAGCTCCGGGCTCAGCTTGAGCCGGCTTGAATGGGACAGTCGCACCACCCAATTCGACCTGACCCTGGATACCTACGAAAAAGGCGGCACACTCAAGGCTGCCCTGACCTTTGCCAGTGATCTGTTCGTTCAGGCGACTGTCGAGCGCATGGCGGGCCATTGGCTCAAGGTGCTTAACGAGATCGTCGCCGACAGCGCGCGGCGGGTCAGTGAACTGCCGGTACTCGATGCCGCCCAGGTGCAGGCCCAGGTCCTGGAATGGAACCGTACCGAGGCGCAATTCCCGGCGCAGCGCGGTGTGCATCAGTTGTTCGAGGAGCAGGTGCAGCGCAATCCACAGGCGATTGCCCTGTTGTTCGACCAGCAGGCCCTGACGTATCAACAACTCAATCAGCGCGCCAACCGTCTGGCGCACAAGCTGCGCGAATCGGCACCGGCTGGTGCTGAGTTGCTGGTGGGCGTGGCTACCGAGCGTTCGGTGGAAATGGTCGTGGCGCTGCTCGCGGTTCTCAAGGCCGGTGGTGCCTACGTGCCGCTCGATCCGGAATACCCCAGCGAACGCCTGCGCTACATGATCGAAGACAGTGGCGTGCGCTTGCTGTTGACCCAGAGCCACCTGCTGGACAACCTGCCGCTGGGCGAGACCGTTCAGGCCTTGTGCCTGGACCAGGAAGGCGACTGGCTGGAAGGTTACAGCGATGCCAACCCGGCACTGCCATGCCTGCCGGAACAACTGGCCTACATGATCTATACCTCGGGCTCCACCGGGCGGCCCAAAGGGGCGGGCAACCGTCATACGGCACTGACCAACCGCCTGTGGTGGATGCAGCGGGCCTACAGCCTGGATGCCCGCGACACGGTACTGCAAAAGACCCCGTTCAGTTTCGACGTCTCGGTCTGGGAGTTCTTCTGGCCGCTGATGGTCGGTGCGCGGTTGGCCGTGGCGCTACCGGGCGAGCACCGAGAGCCGGCACGCCTGATCGAAACCATCGGGCGTTACCAGATCACGACCTTGCACTTCGTGCCCTCGATGTTGCAGGCCTTTATCCATGAGGCCGGGGTCGAGGCTTGTGGCAGTCTCAAGCGCATCATCTGCAGCGGTGAAGCCTTGCCGGTGGATGCCCAGCAGCAGGTGTTCAGCAAATTACCGGGCGCCGGACTGTTCAACCTCTATGGCCCGACTGAAGCCGCCATCGACGTGACGCATTGGCGGTGTGTGGACGAGCGTCGGGCCAGCGTGCCCATCGGTGTGCCAATCGACAACCTGCGCACCCAGATCCTTGGTTCCGGCCTGAGCCTTTTACCCGTCGGTGCGGGGGGCGAGCTGTACCTGGGTGGGGTTGGCCTGGCCCGTGGTTATCATCAGCGGCCAGGGCTGACCGCCGAGCGCTTTGTGCCCGATCCGTTCAATGCCGGTGAGCGCTTGTACCGCACCGGCGACCTGGCGCGTTATCGGGTCGATGGGGTTATCGAATATCTCGGGCGTCTCGATCACCAGGTCAAGCTGCGTGGCCTGCGTATCGAACTGGGCGAAATCGAAGCCAGCCTGTGCGACCACGAACTGGTCCGTGAGGCTGTGGTGCTGGCCCAGGACGGCAAGCAGTTGGTGGCTTATCTGGTGTTGACTTGCGAGCAACCGCCGGCCGACTGGCGCGAACAGCTCAAGGCCAGCCTGCTGCAAGGCCTGCCGGAATATATGGTGCCGCAACACCTGCTGGCGCTCACGGTGCTGCCGTTGATGCCCAACGGCAAACTTGACCGCAAATCCCTGCCGCGCGCCGAGGCTGGCGTGCAAGCCGAATACGTTGCCCCTGCCAGCGATATCGAGAAGGCCCTGGCGGCGATCTGGCGTGACGTATTACGCGTGGAACAGGTCGGTCTGGAAGACAATTTCTTCGAGTTGGGCGGCGACTCCATTGTTTCCATCCAGGTCGTCGGTCGTGCCCGTCAAGCCGGGATTGCCTTCAGCCCGCGGGACTTGTTCCAGCACCAGACCGTGCGCAGCCTGGCACAGGTTTGCCAGGCCAACGTTGCCGTCACCATTGATCAAGGTCCGGTCAGCGGCGAGGCACCGCTGACCCCGGTGCAACAGTGGTTCTTCGAGCAACCGATGACTCAGCGTGCGCACTGGAACCAATCGCTGTTGCTGACCCCGCGAGAAACCCTCGACTTGGCCCATGTGGACGCCGCCGTACTGCGCCTGATCGAGCAGCATGATGGCCTGCGCCTGCGTTTCGAGGCCGGCACCCAAGGCTGGACCCAGGCCCACGGTGCGATGCCGGATGCGTCGCCGGTATGGCAACGCCAGGCGGCTACCGCCGAGGAGCTAAACGCCCTCTGCGATGAGGCTCAACGTAGCCTGAGCCTGGCGCAAGGCCCGCTGTTGCGGGTGCTGTTGGTGAATATGGCGGACGGTAGCCAGCGGCTGTTGCTGGCCATCCATCACCTGGTGGTGGACGGGGTGTCCTGGCGCGTACTGCTTGAAGACCTGCAAAGCCTGCTGACCCAGGCCAGGGCCGGTGCAACCCTGGCGTTACCGGCGAAAACCAGCGCCTACAAAGTCTGGGCCGAGCAGTTGCAGGACTATGCCCAGCGCCCGGCCTTGGCTCGGGAGCTGGACTATTGGCAGGCGGCGCTGGCCGATGCTCCCGCAGACTTGCCCTGCGATCACCTGCAAGGTGGGTTGAGCAATGCCCTGGGGCAAAAGGTCTCCGTGACCTTCGACGCCCAATTGACCCGTCAATTACTGCAAGAGGTGCCGGCTGCCTACCGTACCCAGGTCAATGACCTGTTGTTGACCGCGCTGGCACGCGTCATTGCCCGCTGGAGCGGTGAGCAATCGGTGTTGATCCAGCTTGAGGGGCATGGTCGCGAGGAGCTGTTTGAAGACATTGACCTGACCCGCACCCTGGGCTGGTTCACCAGCCTGTTCCCGGTCAAGTTGACCCCGGCACAGGACCTGGCCGGTTCGATCAAGGCGGTCAAGGAGCAACTGCGCGCAGTGCCCGGCAAAGGACTGGGGTTCGGTGTGTTGCGCTATCTGGGCGAGCCACAGGTGCAGGCGATATTGGCGGAGCTACCGGCACCACGTATCACCTTCAACTACCTGGGGCAGTTCGACGCTCAGTTCGACGACGGCGCGCTGTTCGTGCCGGCCACCGAGAAGTCAGGCGTGGCCCAGGACGAGCAAGCCCCGCTGGCCAACTGGTTGAGCATCGAAGGCCAGGTGTATGGCGGTGAACTGTCATTGCAATGGACTTTCAGCAGCGAGTTGCACGAGCGCGCAACCATCGAGCGTGTGGCCGAAGACTATCGCCAGGAATTGACCGCACTGATCGGTCATTGCCTGCAAGCCGAAGCCGGTGGCGCCACGCCTTCGGACTTCCCGCTGGCCAGCCTGACTCAAGAGCGTCTGGACGCGCTGGAAACCCCGCTGGTGCAGATCGAAGATATTTACCCGCTGTCACCGATGCAGGAAGGCTTGTTGCTGCACACCTTGCTGGAGCCGAATTCGGGCATTTACTTCATGCAGGACCGTTACTGCATCGACAGTGACATCGACCTGCCGCGCTTTCGTAGTGCCTGGCAGCAAGTCATCCAGCGTCACGATGCACTGCGGGCCTCGTTCAACCTTGACCATCAGGGTGAAATGCTGCAGATCATCCACCGCCATGCGCCGCTGCGCCTCGACTGCCTGGACTGGAGCGAGGTGCCGGCCGAGCAGCACGAGGCCGATTTACAGCACCTGCTGGAGAACGAGCGCCAGCAAGGCTTCAACCTGCTGGAGCAGCCGCCGTTCAGCCTGCGCCTGATTCGTCGCGGGCCCCAGCAATACTGGTTCATCCTCAGTAACCACCACATCTTGATTGATGCCTGGTGCCGATCCTTGCTGTTGCAAGACTTCTTCACCCTTTACCAGGGCAAGCAGATGCCGCAACCGGCGGCGCGTTACCGTGACTTTATTGCCTGGCTGCAAGAGCAGGGTGAGGAAGCGGCAATCAGTGCCTGGCGCGAAGAGTTGCAAGGCGTCGAGCAACCGACCCGGTTACCTTACGACCGGCCCATGCAGCGCCAAGGCGGCCAGTCACAGATCGGTGACCGTTACCTGAACCTGGAGCGCAGCGAAGGTCGCGCCTTGCGTGAGCTGGCCCAGCATTATCAATTGACCGTCAATACCTTCACCCAGGCGGCTTGGGCGCTGGTCATGCACCGCTACAGCGGCGAGTCGGATGTAGTGTTCGGTGTGACGGTGGCGGGTCGACCGATCAGCCGTCCCGAGATGCAGGACACCGTTGGCTTGTTCATCAACAGCATCCCGCTGCGGGTGCGCATGCCGCAGGCTGGTAGCGTCAAGCAATGGCTGCAGGCATTGTTCGAACACAACCTGGCCTTGCGTGAGCATGAGCATCTGCCGCTGGTGAAAATCCAGGCCTGCAGCCACATCGACAGCAGCCAGCAGTTGTTCGACAGCCTGTTTGTGTTCGAGAACGCGCCGCTGGAGAGCGCGGTGGTCAGCGGTGCCCAGGAACTCAGCGCGATTGCCGACAGCGCCCGGACCCATACCAACTACCCACTGACGGTGGTGGTCTACCCGGGCGATGAGCTGGGGCTGCATCTGTCCTACGACCAGCGCTTCTTCGATGAGGCAACGATTGACCGTTTGCTGCACGATATGAAGCGTGTACTGGGTGCGCTGGTCAGTGGTTTTCATGGCCAATTCTCGGCCTTGTCGCTGCTGTCCGACGCGGACCGCTACCAGTTGGTTGAGGCCTGCAACCAGACTGAACGCAGCTATCCGCTGGACCAGGGGTATGTGCGTCTGTTCGAGGCCAGTGTGGCGCAGTACGGCGAGCGCACGGCCGCCTCGTGCCTGGACCGGCAATGGAGCTACAACGAACTCAACCGCCAGGCTAACCGTGCCGGTCATGGGCTGATTGCGGCAGGTGTACAGATCGACCAGCCAGTGGCTTTGCTGGCCGAACGGGACCTGTCGTTGCTGGGCATGATCATCGGCAGTTTCAAGGCGGGTGCCGGTTACCTGCCGCTCGACCCGCATTTGCCGGATGAGCGCCTGTTGCGTTTGCTGGAGTTGAGCCGCACGCCGGTGCTGTTGTGCTCCGCCGCTTGCGCCGAGCGTGCCCGCAGCCTGTTGGCCAGCCTTGCAGTAGAGGTTGCGCCGCGGCTGTTGGTCTGGGAAGACCTTCAGCAGGGGGATGCTGCGCAGGGCAACCCGCAAATCTACGTCGGTGCCCGCCATTTGGCGTATGCGATCTACACCTCTGGTTCCACCGGCACGCCCAAGGGTGTGTTAGTCGAGCAGGGCGGCATGCTCAACAACCAATTGAGCAAGTTGCCGTACCTGGAACTGGGGGAAAAGGACGTTATCGCCCAGACCGCATCGCAGAGTTTTGACATTTCGGTATGGCAATTCCTCACCGCACCGCTGTGCGGGGCGCGTGTCGATATCGTGCCCAATGACATTGCCCAAGAACCAGCAGCCTTGTTGGCCCATGTACGGCAGGCGGGTATCACGATTCTGGAAAGTGTGCCGTCACTGATCCAGGGCTTGCTCGATGAGCCAGTGATGGCTTTCGAGCACTTGCGCTTTATGTTGCCAACCGGTGAAGCGATGCCGCCGGAACTGGCCCGCCGCTGGTTGCAACGCTACCCGGCAATCGGCCTGGTCAACGCTTACGGTCCTGCCGAGTGTTCTGATGACGTGGCCCTGTACCGCGTGGAAATGGCCGCGACCCAGGGGACTTGCCTGCCCATCGGCAGCCCGACCGACAACAACCGCCTGTACCTGCTTGACGGCCAGTTGCAACCGGTGCCTGTGGGCGCTGTGGGTGAACTCTGGGTTGCTGGCGTCGGTGTTGGTCGTGGTTACCTCAGTGATCCGGGACGTACGGCCATGGCCTACCTGCCGGACCCATTTGCCCTGGAGGCTGGTGGCCGGCTGTACCGCACCGGTGACCTTGGTCGTCGGCGTAACGATGGCCTGCTGGAGTACGTGGGGCGCGTCGACCATCAAGTCAAGGTGCGTGGTTTCCGGATCGAGTTGGGTGAAATCAGTGCGCACCTGCTGGAACTGGAGGTGGTACGCGATGCTGCGGTCGATGTCTTCGAAAGCGGCACTGGCAAGGCCTTGGTGGGCTACGTGGTGCCGGCATCGGCCGACCTTGCCCACGATGCATTGCGTGACAGCCTGCGCGACAGTCTGCGCCAGCGTCTGCCCGATTACATGGTGCCGTTGCAGTGGGTGTTCCTTGAGGGGCTGCCACTGACCCCGAACGGCAAACTGGATCGCAAGGCCTTGCCGGCGCCGGATGCCGGTCAGTTGCAACAATGCTTCGTGGCCCCGCGCAACGAACTGGAGCAGCGTGTCGCGCAGATCTGGCAGGACGTGCTCAAACTGGAGCGTGTCGGCTTGACTGACAACTTCTTCGAACTGGGCGGCCATTCGTTGTTGGCCACCCAAGTGATTTCCAGGGTGCGCCATGCGCTGAATATCGAACTGGCGCTGCGTACGCTGTTTGAACACACCACCTTGCACGCCTTTGTCCAGGCCCTGGGCCAGAGCCAGGCTGGTGGCGAGCCGGCGCTGGTGGCGGTGGATCGTCAGCAGCCGCTGTTGCTGTCCTATGCCCAGGAACGGCAGTGGTTCCTCTGGCAACTGGAACCCCACAGTTCGGCGTACAACATCCCGCTGGCCTTGCGTCTGCGTGGAGCCCTGGACGTGGCCGCTCTGACACGCAGTTTCAATACGCTGATCGAGCGCCATGAAAGCCTGCGTACGCGCTTTATCCAGGACCAGCAGGCGCTGCAAATCATTGATGCCCCGCTGGCATTGGCGCTGGTGGCAGAACCTTTGGCCAGTGACGCGCTGATCGCCGCCGCCGTGCAAGCCGAAGCTCAGGCGCCGTTCGATCTGCAGCAGGGGCCGTTGTTGCGGGTGAAATTGCTGCAACTGGCGGCGGATGATCATGTGCTGTTGCTGACTCAACACCACATCATTTCTGATGGCTGGTCGATGCAGGTCTTGGTGGAGGAACTGATTGCCCTGTATGGCGCCTATAGCCAGGGCCAGAGCCTGGAACTGCCAGCCCTGGCGATCCAGTACGCCGATTATGCGCAATGGCAGCGCCAGTGGATGGAGGCCGGTGAGCTGCAACGTCAACTGGCTTACTGGAGCAACCAGTTGGGCGATGAGCAACCGGTACTCGAACTGCCGACTGACCGGCCGCGCCCGGCGGTGCAGGATCAGCGTGGCGCGCGCCTGGAAATCCCGTTGGACGCGGCGCTGAGCGCCGGCCTGCGACAACTGGCACAGCGCGAAGGCGCGACGCTGTTTATGGTCTTGCTGGCGTCGTTCCAGGCCTTGCTACATCGCTATAGCGGGCAAAGCGACATTCGTGTCGGCGTGCCAGTGGCCAACCGGCAGCGGGTCGATATCGAGCGTTTGATTGGCTTCTTCGTCAATACCCAGGTGCTCAAGGCCGAGGTGGATGGCCAGGGTGCGTTCATCGAACTGTTGCGACAGGTCAAGCACACGGCGCTGCAGGCCCAGGCCCACCAGGACCTGCCGTTCGAGCAACTGGTACAAGCGTTGCAGCCGGAACGCAGCCTGAGCCATAGCCCGCTGTTCCAGGTGATGTACAACCACCAGAGTGAGGGCAAGAGAAGCATCGACGTCGACTTGCCAGGGTTGCGGGTCGAAGGCCTGGCCTGGGAAAACCAGACCGCGCAGTTCGACCTGACGCTGGAAACCTACGAATCGCGCGACAGCCTGAGTGCCTCGGTGGTGTATGCCAGCGCACTGTTCGACGCCAGCACCATCGAGCGCCTGGCGCAACACTGGCAGCACCTGTTGCAGGCGGTAGTGGCTGACCCTACGCAACGTATTGCGCAATTGCCGTTGCTGGCCGCAGCGCACGAGCGTGTGATTCTCGAAGACTGGAACCGCACCGCCGCAGCTTACCCAGCCGGGCAGTGCATCCAGCAGTTGATCGAGGAGCAGGCGGCGCGCACCCCAGAAGCGGTGGCGCTGGTGTTTGCCGGGCAACAACTGAGCTACGCCGAACTCAATGCCCGGGCCAACCAGTGGGCGCACCGCCTGCTGGAACTGGGCGTCGGCCCGGACGTGCTGGTGGGCGTGGCGGTTGAACGGTCGCTGGAAATGGTCATCGGTTTGCTGGCGGTGCTCAAGGCCGGTGGCGCCTATGTGCCGCTGGACCCGGAATATCCGCAGGATCGCCTGAGCTACATGATCGAAGACAGCGGCCTCAAGCTGCTGCTGAACCAAGCTCATCTGGCCTTGCCGATCCCGGCTCATGTGCAGGCGTTGGACC
>NZ_AOHN01000038.1:0-896 GCF_000510915.2 Pseudomonas sp. FH4
GCTCATCTGGCCTTGCCGATCCCGGCTCATGTGCAGGCGTTGGACCTGGGCCAGGCCCTGAGCGGCTACAGCAGCGCAAACCCACAGGTGACGCTGGACCCGGAAAACCTCGCCTATGCGATCTACACCTCCGGCTCCACCGGCAAGCCCAAGGGCGTGATGGTGCGCCATGGCGCGCTGACCAACTTCATTGTCAGCATGGCCGCCGCGCCGGGGATCGGTGCGCAGGATCGCCTGTTGTCGCTGACCACGTTCTCTTTCGACATCTTCGGCCTGGAGCTGTACACGCCGTTGATGGTCGGCGGGCGTGTGGTCCTGGCCAGCCAGGACACCCAGCGCGATCCCGAGCTGATCCTGCAGCAGGTACAAGCGCAGGGCATCACGCTACTGCAAGCCACGCCGTCGACCTGGCGCATGCTGCTGGAAAGCCCTAACGCAGGGGCCCTGGCGGGTCGTCGCTTCCTGTGCGGCGGCGAAGCGCTGGCCGATGAACTGGCCGTGCGCATGACGGCCCTGGGTGCGCAAACCTGGAACCTCTATGGCCCGACCGAAACCACCATCTGGTCGGCCTTGCAGCCGTTGAGCAGCGAACACAGCCACCCATACCTGGGCAAGGCGATCCACAACACCTCGCTGTACATCCTCGGCGAAGACCTGTCGGCCAACCCGGTAGGGGTGGCGGGTGAGTTGCTGATCGGTGGCGATGGCTTGGCGCGGGGTTATTTCGAACGTCCGGCACTGACCGCCGAGCGCTTCCTGCCCAACCCGTATGGCGAGCCGGGCGGGCGTTTCTACCGTACTGGCGACCTGGCGCGGTATCGCGCGGACGGGGTAATCGACTACATCAGCCGGATCGACCATCAGGTGAAGATCCGCGGTTTCCGTATCGAACTGGG
>NZ_AOHN01000039.1:0-2328 GCF_000510915.2 Pseudomonas sp. FH4
CAATTTAACGGGGAGTTGGTGTCCGGTCTGGTAGGGGCAAGTCCACCCTCATCATAATAAACGTCTGCGGCCGGATCCTTACCTAACGCTCCACGCTCGAATTGCAACGACCAGTTAGCCGCGTCCCCCTTGATACGGGTCTTCTCTTTCAGCGATTTCGCATTGACCGTAAAGTCGTCTGGCACCTTATGTTTCTCGCTATTCAAATAGTCTTTCAGCCCAACAATTTCATCCACTAAGTCAGCGGGTACGTGTGCGACAGCGACGTGGCAGATAGCGTCCAAGCGCGCAGATTTGCCTGCGGCCAACTGCTCCTCCAGATACTTGATCACCGCCTCTTTGGCCTTGTAACCAAAGCCTTTTAACGTTTTGTTGTCGCGAAAAAACCGTGCAACGTTATCAATGGCATTTTTGGTAGCGCGTCCGGAAGCTACTCCTTTCGCGCATCCCAGTGCAGAGATGAAATAATCGGATGCCTGACTATCACGGCCCCGGCTGATGAAGCACAGGTAGGTTGAATCCACTTCATCCTCCGCGTCATCTTCATTCTGCTCAGGCGCAGCAGCGGCCGCAGCAGCCATAGCCTTTATGGCCACGAAACTCGCTAAATTGATCCTGGCGGCCTGCTGAACCTTGTTGAGATCGACCTCTTGAATTTCCTTGGGCACATAGTTCTCGTCCAGCTGTATACCGCCGCGTTCCTTCATGCTGGCGACCAGGAAAAAGTCGGTTGCACCTGCGGTGTACTGAGCGCAAAGGATGTGTCCACCGGTCGATAAGACTTGATTACCGGCTTGCTCCACCAACTGGTCCATTGCCAAGTGGGTCAAGTCGATAAATCGCGCTTCATCATCTTGTACTTCTACGAACGCGGTGAAGCGCTCTGGAAACGGTCCCTGACGGTCATCATTGGCAAACTGGCCGTAGACCACGCTGTTGCCTTCTTTGCCGATGAGGCCGTGGATACCATTGACCAGAAAATGCAACGCGGGATTTTCAGTATCGAGCGCCACATCCTTCTTGACCACCTCGGAGATAACGCTGGTCTTGGCCAGCTTCTTGAAGCTGTGAATAATGGCAGTTTTCAGCGTAATCATAGGTCGAATTCCGTTCCGATAGTATCAATATGGAATCACTGAAAATAGCACCTTACCCAGCAAACTTCAGGGCTTATCTCGATATCAGATATCACCTAAGGGCTCCAACACCTAGTGATCAGTAAGGCTGCACGAACCCAATAACTGTATATGCATACAGCATAATACTCTATGCCATTCATCAGCACGAGGGTCTGAGCGTCGAAACGCGGACAGCATCATCTAGGCTTGTCACAGACCATAGTCTCTAACGTAGACTCAGTCTGAAAAGTTTTTCCAATCTTATCCGTCAGCGCTGGAGCACAGCTGAAGAGCGGGGACCGCCCACGCTGGATCGATCAGATCCTTCGTTTGAAGCAATTCTTCGAAGGAATCTATCCCAAAGATTACCCGAGGTTCTAGGTAATGCGCAGGAGGCCTTTTACCTACTGAAGAACAGATTTTTGGAGGGTTTGATCTCAAGACAGGTCACACAAGAACTCGACTGTCTGGACGATAGTCCGGGTAATGGTCATGTGTCGCCACTCCGCTATAGGCCTGGTTCTGGGGACGATTGTTACGAACGCCATGTCTCAGTAAGCACCGAGACAGTACCGCGATGGTTGAGTGGGACGGCGCCCAAAACATTGAGCGTCGATAAATACCACATTACGCGTCCGTGACTCTCAGTACAGGCTCAAAGCGACATCTAGGTCCGTCTGTACCCTTCGGCCGGGTCCCATCAACACATAAACGGTATTTTTGGTCTCGAACAGGCAATCGTGGGTGAAGGAAACTCCCAATGAGGTTCTTACCCAGCGGGCGCGATGGAAACGTCCTCAGCTATCGTGGAGAACAAACAAAGTGTTGACCAGTGTAGGAGTAACTCCTCCTCTAACAACGACCTTTAACTGACGGGGGGAGACCACTAAATCAACCATTATCCAGTCAGCGACTAGGCAATAGGTCCGTCCAGGGAAGTAAGATCCGATCAGAGCCACGGCGTCTGAATGAGGAAGCTCACATCCAGGTATTTTTTCACCACCAGAAACCAGTTCTGCTAGGCCCGCCAGATTCATTCATCCCTCCGACCCACTTCATAAATCGAGTCGAATGATTAATCACACCAGTCAGCATAGCTGCCCGTAAATCGCCCGACTTAAACCCCGATGAACAGCACGCAAAACTTGGCTCATCTGCTCAAAAGTGGACTTGCCCCTACCAGACCGGACACCAACTCCCCGTTAAATTG
>NZ_AOHN01000040.1:0-1145 GCF_000510915.2 Pseudomonas sp. FH4
GGCGCCAACGCCGGCCACGCCACCGAAGCCAACATGGACCGCCTCGACGGTGCCGGCGCTGCCGCCGCCATCGAAGCCCGCGCCGTCACCGCCAATGACTCCGCCGCCATCGTGCGGGCCAAGGCTGCCCTGGACAAACTCGACGTCGCCGAAGGCCTCGCCGAGCTCGAAGGCGCTTCCGCCCGTGTCGCCGTTGACGAAAAACGCATGATCAACTGCCGCGCCGACCTCAACCAACTCGTGCCGTTCAAGTACGACTGGGCCTGGCAGAAATACCTCGACGGCTGCGCCAACCACTGGATGCCGCAAGAGGTCAACATGACCGCCGACATCGCCCTGTGGAAAAACCCCGAGGGCCTGACCGACGACGAACGTCGCATCGTCATGCGCAACCTGGGCTTCTTCTCCACCGCCGATTCCCTGGTCGCCAACAACCTGGTCCTGGCCGTATACCGCCTGATCACCAACCCGGAGTGCCGCCAGTACATCCTGCGCCAGGCCTTCGAAGAGGCGATCCACACCCACGCCTACCAGTACTGCATCGAATCGCTGGCCATGGATGAAGGCGAGATCTTCAACATGTACCACGAGATCCCATCGGTCGCTAAAAAAGCTGCCTGGGGCCTGAAGTACACCCGTTCGATCTCCGATCCGAAGTTCGAAACCGGCACCGTCGACACCGACAAGGAACTGCTGCGCAACCTCGTCGCCTACTACTGCGTACTGGAAGGCATCTTCTTCTACTGCGGCTTCACCCAGATCCTGTCCATGGGCCGTCGCAACAAAATGACCGGCGTGGCCGAGCAGTTCCAGTACATCCTGCGCGATGAGTCGATGCACCTGAACTTCGGTATCGACGTGATCAACCAGATCAAAATCGAAAACCCACATTTGTGGGATGCCGAGATGAAGGAAGAAGCGACCCAAATGATCCTGCAAGGGACCCAGTTGGAGATCGAATACGCACGCGACACCATGCCGCGCGGCGTGCTGGGCATGAACGCGGCGATGATGGAGGACTACCTCAAGTTCATCGCCAACCGTCGCCTGTCGCAGATCGGCTTGAAGGAAGAATACCCAGGCACGACCAACCCGTTCCCGTGGATGAGCGAGATCATGGACTTGAAGAAAGAGAAGAACTTCTT
>NZ_AOHN01000041.1:0-22319 GCF_000510915.2 Pseudomonas sp. FH4
CGGAAAGGGGGCAGCTGCAAGCTTCAAGTTTCCAGCTGCAAGATTCAAAGCCCGCCCCATACCCGCTTGCAGCTTGTAGCCACTGCCGTCCGGCCAATTCAATACAAAGTGTTTCGGTATTTTTGGTATGGTGCAGCACCTTTTCCAAGGACTGGCCTTCCAACCGCAGGACGCGGCATCACCTCTTCCCACGAGATGCTGTAGAAATGCCTGAAGTTATACCGATCAAGGACCACGAGAAAGAACACCGCCTGGTCAACAAGCGCCTGCTGGCTTGTGCAATGCTGGTATTGGGCATTACCTGTGCCTTGGTTGCACGGATGTATTACCTGCAAGTCGTGGAGTTCGACTATCACTCCACCATCTCCGAAAACAATCGGGTTCATGTCCTGCCCATCACCCCGACCCGCGGCATGATCTATGACCGCAACGGCGTGGTCCTGGCCGATAACCGCCCCAGTTATAACCTGACAATCACTCGCGAACGGGCGACCGACCTCAGAGGCGAGTTGGACTCGATCATCACTCTCCTGCACCTGCCAGCCGAAGACCGTACAGTCTTTGACAAGGCCCTGAAGCAGGCGCGTCACCCATTTGTGCCCGTGACGTTGTTCTACGAATTGACGGAAGAACAGATTGCCATATTGGCCGTCAACGAATTCCGCCTGCCTGGCGTGGATGTCGAGCCGCAGTTTGTGCGTCACTACCCTCTGGGCGCGCACTTTGCTCACTCCATCGGCTACGTAGGTCGTATCAACGAAAAAGAGTCCAAGGAACTGGATTCGGTCGAGTACCGAGGCACGCAATCCATCGGTAAAACCGGCGTCGAACGTTTCTACGAGCCACAGTTGCACGGTCATGTCGGTTATGAAGAAGTCGAGACCAACGCTCAGGGCCGGGTGCTGCGGGTACTCAAGCATACCGATCCGATCCCGGGCAAAAACATCGTCCTGAGCCTGGATATCAAGCTCCAGGAAGCTGCCGAAGAAGCCCTGGGTGATCGTCGCGGCTCAGTGGTTGCCCTGGATCCGCAAACCGGTGAAGTCCTGGCGATGGTCAGCAAACCCAGCTTCGACCCCAACTCATTCGTGACCGGCATCAGTTTCAAGGAATACTCCGCGCTGCGTGACTCCATCGACCGTCCCTTGTTCAACCGCGTACTGCGCGGGCTCTATGCGCCGGGCTCGACGATCAAGCCGGAAGTGGCCATCGCCGGTCTCGACAGCGGTGTGGTCACCGCGCAGACCCGGGTCTTTGACCCCGGCTACTACCAACTTCCGGACTTCGACCACAAGTACCGCAACTGGAACCACAGCGGCGACGGCTGGGTGGATATGGACGCCGCCATCATGCGTTCCAACGACACCTACTTCTATGACCTGGCCCACAAGCTGGGGATTGATCGTCTGCACGACTACATGGCCGAATTCGGTCTCGGCCAGAAAGTTTCCCTGGACATGTTTGAAGAGTCCGCCGGCCTGATGCCGTCCCAGGCCTGGAAGCGCGCGACCCGTCGCCAGCCCTGGTTCCCGGGCGAAACGGTGATCCTCGGCATCGGCCAGGGCTATATGCAAGTCACGCCATTGCAATTGGCCCAGGCCACCGCATTGATCGCCAACAAGGGCGTGTGGAATCGCCCGCACCTGGCCAAGACCATTGACGGTGTTCCGCCCGTGGACGAAAACCCGATGCCCAATGTCGTCCTCAAGAATCCGCACGACTGGGATCAGGTCAACCACGGCATGCAAATGGTGATGCATGATCCACGCGGCATTGCCCGTGCGTCAGCCGCCGGTGCGCAGTACCGAATCGCCGGCAAGAGCGGTACCGCGCAGGTGGTTGCGATCAAGCAGGGCGAGCGCTACAACCGTCTGAAGACCCGCGAGCGCAACCGCGATAACGCATTGTTCGTCGGCTTTGCCCCGGCTGAGCATCCCCGGATCGTGATTTCAGTGATGATCGAAAATGGCGAGGCGGGCGGCCGTGTGGCAGGCCCTGTGGTACGCCAGATCATGGATGCCTGGCTGCTTGATCAGCAGGGCCACCTTAAACCGCAGTACGCGGCGCCCGCCAAGACTTCGGGTGAGCCTCGCGTGTGAAAGAAAGGGTTTACTCCACCCAGAGTGCGGGACCGCCCGATAGATAAGCGATTGCATTTCGCTACAATCTACGACGATAATGAGATGAGTTATCATTAACATCTCTGGCTGCCCGCGTGTCTACTCCTACCGATCCCAAGGTTCTCCTGGCAACGCTGTATGACGATAACCATCGCTGGCTGCGCGCCTGGCTGTATCGTCAGCTCAAGTGCCCACAGGATGCTGCGGACCTGACCCAAGACACGTTTATCCGCATTCTGGATGCGCGCCAGCTCAACCAACTCGATGAGCCCCGTGCGTTTCTCAGCACCGTGGCCCGTCGGCTGTTATTCAGTTTCTGGCGACGCAAGCGCCTGGAGCAGACTTACCTCGACAGCCTGGCGCAGTTGCCGGACGCCTACACACCTTCGGAAGAAGACCTGGCCCTGGTACGTGAGGCCCTGGAAAGCATCGATCGCCTGCTCAATGGCCTGCCGCCTCGGGTACGGCAGATCTTTATGCTCAACCGTCTCGAAGGCTTGTCGCAGCCTGTCATCGCCCAGCAGTTGAAGGTGTCGCTGGCCACCGTAGAGCGCGATCTGCGGCGGGCTTTCCTGCACTGTCTGGCTGAATCGGCGGACCTGACATGAGCCAGCCCAAGGTTGACGCCACGACCCGCGCCGCCGTGGATTGGTTGCTGCGCCTGGAGGCGGCGGCTGAAGATCCGTCAGTGCGTCAAGCCTTCGAAACGTGGCTGCGGGCCAATCCCCAGCATGCGATTGCCTGGCAGCGGGTCGGTAGCTTGCTGCAGCAGCCGATTGCCGACTTGCAGCGCGTCGAAGCCCGTAGCCCCGGTCAGTTACGTGCCGTGACCCAGGCCCTGGCAGCCCCGGACTCCGAGTCGCGGCGCAAAGTGTTGCGTGGCAGCCTGGCCCTGGTGTTGTTCGGTATCAGTGGTGCCGCGATTTTCGACCGGGCCCAGCCGCTCAATGGCCTGTGGGCCGATCGCCACACCGCCACCGGCGAGCGCAAGACCTTCGAGTTGGCCGATGGCAGTCGCCTGAGCCTCAACGCCCGCAGCTCGGTGGATATCCATTTCACCGACACCCGCCGCCTGGTGCGCCTGCGCGAGGGCCAAGTGTTTGTTGATGTCGCCGCCGACCCGCACCGACCGTTTGTGATCGCCACCGCCCAGGGAGAAGTCCAGGCCCTGGGCACACAATTCATGGTGCGCCAGGAGGCCACCGGCAGCCTGACCTCGGTGCAGTTGCACAGTGTCCAGGTCACCACCTCCGGTGGCAGCCAGCGCCGTGTAGAGGCGGGGGAGGCGGCGTGGTTCAGCGACAGCGATGTGCGTCCGGTACCGCTTTCGGTGCGCACCCGGGCGGACTGGCGCGATGGTCGAGTCGATATCCGGGATGAGCCCCTGGGCCTGCTGATCGACGCTCTGCGTCCGTATCGCCGAGGTGTGCTGCGGGTCAGTGAGCAAGCCTCGAAAGTGCGCATCTATGGTGTGTATCCACTGGATGACCCGGAGCAGACCCTGGCCTCGCTGGCCCAAACCTTCCCCCTGCGGATCAGCCATTACGGCCCCTGGTTAACCCTGATTGATGTGCGCTGAAGGCTCAATGGGAATTATTTTCACTCAGCGTGAGGGGATCGCTGATCTCGCGAGTCAAGGTTAGGGAACGCCAACCTGACAATGAGCATCCTCACCCTATGGCACCCTTGATGATCCGCCCCTGCCTGTTGACCCTGGCCGTAACCCTGGCCGTGATCGGCCACCCTGCTGTCGCCCTGGCCGATACTGACGCCAGTGCCCCGCACTATTTCAATCTACCTGCCGCCGCCCTAGGCGATAGTCTGAGCCGGCTGTCGCGGGAAAGCGGACGCACGCTGTCGGTCGCCCCAGCCTTGCTGCAAGGCCGCCGTGCGCCCGCGTTGCAGGGCCAGTACAGCCCCGAGCAGGCCGCACAGCATCTGCTGGCCGGTAGCGGCCTGGGCTTGACGGTCACCGAGAACGGCACCTGGAGCCTGTATCTGCTGCCCGAGGGCGCGCTTAATCTCGGCGCCACCACCGTCACCGGCCAGGTCGCAGAAAATGCCTGGGGCCCGGTGGATGGTTATGTGGCTACTCGCAGCGCCACGGCCACCAAGACCGATACACCGATCCTGGAAATCCCCCAGACCGTCAACGTGGTCACCGCCGACCAGGTCAAGGTCCAGGGCGCGCGCAACCTGACCCAATCCCTGCGCTATACCCCAGGCATGGACACCAACGGCTACACCGATCGCAATACCATCGCCGATGAGTTGGGCAGCCGTGGCTTTTCTCCCACGTTGCTGTACCTCGATGGTGCCTACCTGCCTTACGCCGGCAGCCTCGGCGGTGCGCCACAAATCGACCCCTACACCCTGGAACGTATTGAGGTACTCAAGGGGCCGGCGTCGGTGCTGTTCGGGCAGAACCAGCCTGGCGGGATGATCAACCTGGTATCCAAACGGCCCACCACTGAAGCGCGGCACCAGGTCAAGTTCGGCGTGGGCAGCTACGACCGGGTCAATGGCGCCCTCGACTTCAGCGGTCCCATCGATGACGCGAAGACTCTGAGCTACCGCCTGATCGGCCTGGCCCGCGACGGCAACGAGATGGTCGACCACGCGACCGACAGCCGTACCTTGCTTGCTCCCAGCCTGACCTGGGCGCCGACCGAAGACACCGCCCTGACCATTTATGCGCAGATCCAGCGCGACAAATCCCTGGCCGATTACCAGGCACTACCCGCCATCGGCACGCTCTATCGCAACTCCAAGGGCCAGCGCATCGACCGCGACACCTTCCTCGGCGATTCCGATTGGAACAACTACATCCGCGATCAATATGTGCTGGGCTATGACTTCTCCCACGCATTCAACGACAACCTGGAATATCGCCAGACGGCTCGATTCACTGACGTCAACGACCGCTACAAAGGCTTCTACCTCAATCGCTTCGTCGAACTGCCCGACGGCAGCACCGACGATACCCGCGCCAGCCGCACCAAACTGGACTGGCGCCAACACAACAGCGCCTACACCCTCGATAACAACCTACAGGCCAAGTTCGCCACCGGTGCCCTGGAACACACCTTGCTGGTGGGCTTCGATCACCGCGAGTTCACCCGTAAATACCAGGGCTACAACCTCTATGGCGCGGAAATCATCGACCTCTACAAACCGTCCAATTACCACACCTTTGGCCAGCCGCAACTGACCACCAAGTGGAACAACACGGTCAAGCAGACCGGCCTGTATGCCCAGGACCAAATCAAGTTCGACCGTTTCATCCTCACCATGGGCCTGCGTGAAGACTGGGCCGAAGTGATCAACCGCGACCTGCTGGACCGCAGCACGGTGTCGCAGAAAGACAAGAAACTCACGCGTCGCGTGGGCCTGACTTACCTCACCGACTTCGGCCTGGCCCCCTACGTCAGCTATGCCGAGTCGTTCCTGCCAAGCGTCGGCCGTCTGGCCCCGGCACGCGGTGGCGGCGCCTACAAGCCGGTAGAGGGCGAGCAATATGAAGCGGGGGTCAAGTACCAGCCCAACGACCAGTCGCTGCTGACCTTGTCGGTGTTCCAGATCAAGCAGAAAAACGTCTTGACCGGCGATCTGGTCTATCGCGAATACCAGTTGCAAGAAGGTGAAGTGCGCTCACGCGGCGTCGAGTTCGAAGGCAAGGCCCGTTTTGGCCAGGTGGAGTTGATCAGTGCGCTGTCGTACCTGGACGCGATCTATACCAAGAGCAACTACGGCGAGGAGGGCAACCGCAGTGAGGCGCAAGCCCCGTGGAGCGGCAGCGTCTGGGCCGACTACCATTTTGCCAGCGATGCCTTGGCCGGCCTGACCGCAGGTGGCGGTGCGCGTTACACCGGGAAGAAATACGGCGACTCGGCCAACACCTTCAAGACCCCGTCGTTCGTCGTGTACGACGCCACTGTCAGCTACGACCTAAGCCGCCTGGGCCCCACATTCAAGGGCGCCGAAGCCAGCCTCAACGTGCAGAACCTGTTTGATCGCGAGTATGTCTCGTCCTGCAACTACGCCTTCGGTTGCTACTACGGCCAGGAGCGCACTGCGTCCCTGGCCGTGTCCTACGATTGGTGAGCTACTTGATCACCACCGGGTTCACCGGCGCGCCGCTGCCACCGACAATCTTCAACGGTGCGGCGGTGTAGAGGAACTTCCACTGGCCGTCGTCGGCACAATCGGCGGCCAGATCCTCCAGCAGCACGATCTCGGTAAAGGCGATGCCGAGGTTGCGCATCAACGCGCAATGCAATGGAATCTGCACCCCCGATACCGGATCGGTGATCACCTCGTTGGCGATGGTGTCGGTCACCAGGTTGGGGATTTCCATGGCGTGGAACCACTCCACCAACTCCCGGCTGTAGGTCAGGCCTGGCTCCACCAGGTCCTTGAAGAATTCGGTCTTGCCATACTCGTAGAAGGCGCCCATGGAGCCGGTGCGGATGATCAGGATGTCGCGTTTTTCGATGGTCACGCCCTGGGCCTTGGCGGCCGCCAGCAAGTCCAGGTGATTGAAGGTTTCGCCACGGCCCAGGTATTTCTTGCCGCGATGGCGGGCCATATCGATCAGCACCGCGCGCCCGACCACGCCACGTTCGGCAATCGCCAGCACACTGGCCTTGGCCATGCCGCCGACGGTGCTCATGGCGTCGTAGCCGTTCCACAGTTGGTTGTCGTACCAGGCATGCCCGAGGGCGTCGTACTGGGTCGAGCCTTGCAACTGCATGAAGATCACATCGTCGCAATAGGCCGCGCCGCCAGTCATTTCGGGTTGCTTGCCGAAGTGATAGTGGCTGTGGTCCAGGGTATTGAAGCGCATCGACGGGTTGCGTGCAGGCCACATCGGGTCGCCGCCCGGATGGCCGATCTGCACTTGCAGGGTAAAGGTCTTGCCCTGGCGCACCGAGGCCACGCCGCGCAGTACTTCGGCTTCGGTCAGGTAGTTGAGGGCGCCGACCTCATCGTCCGGCCCCCATTTACCCCAGTTCTTTGGCAGGCCTTCGAGTAATTGCTTGGTGCTCGGTTCGTTCTTGTTATGTAAGTCACACATATCGACTCCGATCCCTTTGGTCGTTGAGTTACACGCAGCGCCCGCCATCGACTTCAAGGCAGGTGCCGGTGATGAATGCCGCTTCGTCCGAGGCCAGGTACAGGCAGGCATTGGCCACGTCTTGCGGGGTGGAAAAACGTCCCAGGGGAATGGTTGCCATGAACTTTTCGCGGTTTTGCGGGGTGTCCGGCACGCCCATGAACTCACTGAGCAACGCCGTTGCGCCGACCACCGGGTTCACGCAATTGACGCGGATATTGTCCGGCCCCAGCTCCGCCGCCATGGTCTTGCTCATGACCACCACCGCGCCCTTGCTGCCGTTATACCAGACCAGTCCCGGGCGCGGGCGGATCGCCGCAGTCGAGGCAATATTGACGAACACGCCGCCGCCCTGGCCGCGAAAGTGCGGCACGAAGTGCTTGGCACTGAGGAAGATGCTTTTGACGTTGACTGCGAACACCCGGTCGAACTCGGCCTCGTCCACTTCCAGCATCGGCCGGTTGCGGTGGGTGGTGCCGGCGTTGTTGATGACAATATCCAGCCCACCGAATTGCTCCAGGGTTGCCCGCAGCAGGGCGCCGACGCTTTCGTCGTTGGCCACGTTGACCTCGATGAAATGCGCATGTCCGCCGCTGGCTTTGATCTCATTGACCACCCGCTGGCCGCCGGTGGCGTTCATGTCGGCGACGATGACTCGTGCTCCCTGTTGGGCGAAGGTCTTGGCGATGCCTTCACCAAAGCCGGAACCGGCGCCAGTGACGATGGCTACTTTGTTTGCGAGACGCATGGAGTGTTCTCCTTTCTTGTTGTTGTAATGGCTTAGCCGTGTTTGATCGCAATGGTCTTCAAGGTGGTAAAGCCCAGCAGGGCCTCGAAGCCTTTTTCCCGGCCATAACCGCTGGCCTTGACGCCGCCGAAGGGCAGTTCAACCCCGCCGCCGGCCCCGTAGTTATTGATGAAAACCTGACCGCAACGCAGCTTGCGGGCCAGGCGCATTTGCCGGGCGCCGTCGCGGGTCCACACGCCGGCGACCAGGCCGAAATCGGTGCCGTTGGCCAGGCGGATGGCCTCGGCTTCGTCGTCGAAGGGCATCACGGCCAGTACCGGGCCGAAGACTTCCTCCTGGGCCAGGCGGCTGTCGGGCGGCACGTCGCGAAACAGCACCGCTTCCTGGAAGTACCCGCCACTGTCGGCCTCGGCCACCACCTGGCCGCGCGCGGCCACGGTGATGCCGGCCTGTTCGGCTTCGCGCACGAACTCGCGCACCAAGCGTTGCTGCTTCTGGTTGATCAGCGGGCCCATATCCAGGTCCAGCGCTGAGGGCCCGGTGCGCAGCTCGCAAAAGCGCTGGCTGAGCCTGGCCAGCACCGTTTCATACACGCTGCGCTCCACCAGCAAGCGGCTACCGGCAGAACAGGTCTGCCCGCAGTTCTGCACGATGGCATTGATCAGCACCGGCAAGGCTTCATCCAGGTCCGCATTGGCGAACACCAGTTGCGGTGATTTGCCGCCCAGTTCCAGGGTCACCGGGCAATGTCGCTCAGCGGCCGCTTTTGACACCGCAGTGCCGGTCACGCTGGAGCCGGTAAAGGAGATGTGATCGATACCCGGATGGCTGCACAATGCCGCGCCCGCTTCGTAGCCATAGCCGGTCACCACATTGATCGCACCGGCCGGAAAGCCCACTTCGGCGGCGATCTGCGCCAGGCGCAGCAGCGACAGGCTGGCATCCTCGGCGGGCTTGATCACACAGGCATTGCCCGCCGCGAGGGAGGCGCCGACGCTGCGGCCGAAGATCTGCATCGGGTAGTTCCACGGGATGATATGCCCGGTCACCCCATGGGGTTCGCGCACGGTCAGCACTGTGTAGCCGTTCTGATAGGGCAGGGTTTCGCCGTGCAGCTTGTCGGCCGCGCCGGCGTAATACTCGAAATAACGGGCGAGGGCAGTGGCATCGGCCCGCGCGACTTTCAGCGCCTTGCCGGTGTCCCGGGCTTCGATCTGCGCCAGCTCTTCGTGATGTTCCAGCACGGCCACGCCGAGTTTGGCCAGCAGGCGGCTGCGCTCCAGGGCCGACAATGTGCCCCATGGGCCAGCGAAGCTCTCGCCCACGGCCTGGCGGGCGGCGCTGACGGCGGCATCGATATCGGCAGCATTGCCACGGGCGATGCTGGAGTAGGTTTCGCCGCTGCTGGGGTCGATCACCGGGATGTCTTCCCGTGACGCCGAGGCTTGCCATTGGTTGGCGATGTAGTGTGCATTGATCATGTTCAACTCCTGTTCCCGGCGACGCATTCGGCGATGGCCACGCCCACTTCAATCGTACTGGCGCTGCCGCCCATTTCCCGGGTGCGTGGCCCTTCGGCAAGTACCGTCTCGATGGCCGAGACAATCGCCGCTGCGGCCTGCTGGTAAAGCGGGTCGCCATTGCCCAGATGTTCGATCATCAACGCAGCCGACCAGATCTGCCCGATGGGGTTGGCCACGCCCAGCCCGGCAATGTCCGGTGCCGAACCATGCACCGGCTCGAACAGCGACGGGTAGCACCGCTCGGGATTGAGGTTGGCCGACGGGGCAATACCGATGGTGCCGGTACAGGCTGGGCCGAGGTCGGAAAGGATGTCGCCAAACAGGTTGGAGGCCACCACCACGTCAAACCAGTCCGGGTGCTGCACGAAATGCGCACACAGAATATCGATGTGGAATTTAGCGGTCTTGACGTCCGGGTAGCGCTGGGCGATCAGGTTCACCCGCTCGTCCCAGAACGGCATGGTGATGGAGATACCGTTGGATTTGGTGGCGGCCACCAGGTTCTTGCGCGGGCGCTGCTGTGCCAGTTTGAAGGCATAGTCCACCACCCGGTCCACGCCTTCGCGGGAGAAGATCGACTCCTGCACGGCGATCTCGCGCGGCGTGCCTTCCCACATCCGCCCACCGACGCTGGAGTATTCGCCCTCGGTGTTTTCCCGCACCACGATGAAGTCGATATCCCCCGGCACACGGCCGGCGAGGGGGCAGGGCACGCCCGGCATCAGGCGTACCGGGCGGATGTTGACGTACTGGTCGAACTGGCGGCGGATCTTCAGCAGCGACTCCCACACCGCCGTGTGGTCGGCGATGATGTCCGGTGCGCCCACGGCACCGAAGAAGATCGCATCATGGCTGCCGATTTGCTCGGCCCAATCGTCCGGCATCATGCTGCCGTGGGCCAGGTAGTGTTCGCTGCACCAGGCAAAGTGATCGAACTCAAAGGCAATGCCGAAACGCCGGCTGACGGCCTCCAGTACACGCAAGCCTTCGGGCACCACCTCGCGGCCGATACCGTCGCCGGGGATCACGGCAATACGATGGGGGGTGCTGGTCGTGGAATTGGACACGCCGTGTCTCCTGTTTTTGTTGTTGTCAGTGAGGCGGGGCCATTCTTGGCACAGGTGCAGCGGTGGGGGAATTGCTGATTGTGGAAGTGGCCTTCGCAAAATTCGAAGGCCAGCGGTTATGCGTGATTACAGGCGCTGAGGTAGTCGAATAACGCCAGGCTTGTAGGCGAAGGCTGTTGCTGGCGCATGCAAAGGTACATCTGGCGGTCGGCCCAGGGGTCGTCGATTTCGATAAAGCGCAAGGCCATTTCCTTGCGAAAGATCTGCACCGCGCCCTGGGGCAGTACGCCAACCCCTTGGCCGGCGGCAATCAGCCGGCACACGGCTTCAAAGCTGCGCACCTGGACCCGCAGGCGCAGCGGCATGCCAATCGCGGCGGCGGCTTCGGTGATCAGTGCGGTGATGGCGGCGTTATCTTCCAGGCCGACAAAGTCGTAACCCAACAAATCCTCAAAGCGCGCATGGCGCATCTTGAACGGATGATCATCGGGCACCAGCAGGCACAGGCGGTCCTGGCAGTAAGGGACAAAGCGCAATTCCTCGCCGCCCGGCTGGGTGGTGACGATGCCTACATCAGCCACGCCATCGCGCACTGCCTGCAGGATTTCGCGGCTGCGCTCCTCACGGATATCCAGGCGGATACCGGGGTGCAGGGCGTTCCACTGGGTCAGTTGGCTGGGCAGTTGCTGGCTCATCGCCGAGCTGTTGGCGTACAGGCACACCCGGCCGGTGGCGCCCTTGGCATAGTCGGCGAGGTCGGCGTGCATCACGTCTACTGCGCGTAAAATCGACAACCCATGCTCGGCCAACACCTCGCCGGCCGCCGTTGGCGAGACACCGGTGGAGGTGCGGTGCAACAGGGCGACTTTGAAGTGCTGCTCCAGCAACGACAGGCGCCGGCTGGCCGCTGACAGCGAGAGGTGTGACTGCTCGGCCGCGCGGGACAGATTGCCCAGCTTGACCGTCTTGAGGAACAGCTCGATGGAGGTAAGGTCGGGGGCCATGCCAGAGTCCTTGTGCGCGGTTGGTGAAAACTACGCAGTTGGGACCGGGCTGTCCAATAGCCTGCCAACTCAACATACTTTGTGAATGCTGTCGGTGTGCCCGGATTTTCGGCCTGATACAGACCAAAATGTGGGAGCTGTCGAGCTTTAGCGAGGCTGCGATAGCGGTGGCGCAGGCGATATTTCTGGTACCTGTGCCGCCGCCATCGCAGCCTCGCAGGGTGAGACAGCTCCCACAGAAGATTAGCGCGGGGTCCGGGATTTCAGTCTGTAAGGTGGGGGTCAGAACTCAATGCTTGCCGACAGCTTGGCCACCCGCGGATCGCCTTGGGTCATGTAGCCGCCCATTG
This sequence comes from Pseudomonas sp. FH4, assembly GCF_000510915.2. Classification (NCBI taxonomy): domain Bacteria; kingdom Pseudomonadati; phylum Pseudomonadota; class Gammaproteobacteria; order Pseudomonadales; family Pseudomonadaceae; genus Pseudomonas; species Pseudomonas sp. FH4. The sequence continues at coordinate 11,929 of NZ_AOHN01000041.1, forward strand.
CCGATGCCCAGTATTTGGTATTGGCCACGTTATCCACCGTGAGCCCGAGGCTGACATCGCGCTGGTCCACTTTGAAGGTGTAGCGTGCGCCCACATCAAAGCGATTCCACGTCGGCAGGCTGAGTTTATTGGCAGCATCGACGTACTGCCCGCCAGTGCGCAGCATGCGTCCGTTGAGGGTCACGCCTTGCAGGCCCGGCACATCCCAATCCACGCCGGCATTGAACTGGAAGGACGGCACACCAATCGCACGGTTACCGTCGTTGGCACCGTTCTGGGTGTTCGTGAGTTCGGTTTTCATGACCGTCACACCACCGAGCAGGCGCAGGCCGGCCAGCGGCTCGCCGAACACATTGAGTTCTACACCTTTGTTGATTTGCTCGCCTTCACGCACGAAGCGTGCGGTGGTGGCGTCGATGATCTGGCTGTAGCCGGCGCCGGGCTGCTCGATGCGATACACACCCAGGGTTGCGCCGTAGGTGCCCATGTCGACCTTGACCCCGGCCTCGATCTGCTTGGAACGTGCGGGTGCAAAAGCCTGGCCGCCGCCAATCACCGTGCGGCCAAGGGCATTGACCGGTGAAACAGGCCCCTTGGCCAACCCTTCAATCCGGTTGGCATACAGCGACACATGCTCCCAAGGCTTGAACACAATGCCGTACACCGGTGTGGTAATCGACTCATCGTAGTTGGCCGTACGGCTGCCGCTCATGTAGTTGTAACCCTGCACCACCATTTGCTGGCGGCGCAGGCCCAGCGTGACCAGCAGGCGATCATCGATAAATCCAAAGGTGTTGGACACCGCCGCGCTGCGCATAAAGCTCTTGGCGGTGATGGTCGGGTCGCTGAAGTCGGTGCCAGGGGTATTGCGTGGGTTGTTCAGGCGCGGTTCGGCGCCGGTCACCGGGTTGTAGATATTGGTGCTGGTCCTGGCGCTGTCGAACACATAGGCGTTACGTGCCTCGGTCCAGATCCCGGCCAGGCCGAAGTTCAGGCGGTGGCTCACCGGCCCGGTCTGGAACTTGCCGTTCAAACCGGCCATGGCGCTGCTGTTGTCTTCTTCGTGGGCGATGGTCGAGGCGCTGGATTGTGCATTGCCCAGGTTGTCGTTGATGGTCACCGAGGAGTACCGGCCCATCTCCCGGGTGTGCTTGGCACCGCCTGCTGCGTAGGCGGTCCAGTTGTCATTCAGGTCATATTCGGCACGCAGCATGCCCAGGGTGTCTTCAATATTGGTCATGCTCCAGCGCGGGGCGTAGTTGGTCTCGGCCGAAGGCGCGTCGGGTACCTGGGTCACTGCCGAGCCGAGGAATACCGAGTTGCGCCCGCCATTGACGCGCTCCTTCTTATAGACGAAGTCTCCCGACAGGCGTAACGCATCGCCACGGTAATCCAGGCCTGCGGCAAACAGTTTGGAGCGCTGGTTCTCATTGTCGGTCGCGGTATCACCTTCACGCTGGGACAGGTTCACCCGCGCGCCAAAACGATTGTCCTCGCCAAAGCGCTGGCCGATATCCAGATGCTGACCCATCCGGCCTTCGCTGCTGATATCGGTGCTGAAGCGGCGCAGCGGCACATCGTCGGCGCGCTTGGGTTGCAGGTTCACGCCGCCGCCGATACCGGAGCCCGAAGGCGTTACCCCGTTGATAAAGGCGTTCGGGCCCTTGAACACTTCCACGCGCTCCAGGGCGTCGGTGGACATGATCTGCCGGGGCAGGATGCCGTACAGGCCGTTGAAGGAAATGTCATCGCCATTGAGTGGCAGGCCACGAATCACGAACAACTGTGACTGGTTGGCGTACCCCGAAGCCTGGCGCACGGAAGAGTCGTTGAGCAGTACATCGCCGACGGTCTCGGCCTGTTGGTCGCGAATCAGTTGTTCGGTGTAGGACGCCATGCTGAACGGCACGTCCATGATGTCCTGGTTGCCCAATACACCCAACTGCCCGCCGCGTGCCACCTGGCCACCGGCGTACACCGGCGGCAGGGCGCCGGGGATGATGGCCTCGGCGCTGATGCTGGTGGCGCCCAGCTCCAGGGCCTGGTCAGTCTGTGGCGGCTGTTGAGGGGCGCCATGGGTCGCGAAGCTCAGGGAGCAGCACAGGGCAAGCAGGGTCGGGCGAAACGGCACGGCGAGTCGTGTACAAGTGGGCATGGTCGATCCGGACGGCGAGCCGTCAATGTGAGGAAAGGGGGGCAACAACGTTGCGCTTCCTCACTGCGCGAATACGACTCCAGTGCAAATGATAACAAATGCTAATTGATGTTTTACAAGTTTATTTGCAATGTACAGTCTGTCTGAAGGACAGAAATTTCTATGCAGGCCTTGTGGCGGATGCCGAGTAGAATCGCGCCCTGAAAGCGATTCCTGAGGTGTGGCAAGGTGGATTTACAGCAGGGTTTTGTCCTGACCCGGCATTGGCGCGACACCCCGGCGGGTACAGAGGTCAGCTTCTGGCTGGCGACCGACCAGGGGCCGCGGTATATCCGTCTACCCGTGCAGCCTTCGGTGATGTTTATTCCGGTGGCCCATCGCGAGCACGCGCAACGGGTGCTCAAGGGTGAGCGCGACGTGAAACTGCGCCCGCTGCAACTGTGTGACTTTCATCATCGCCCGGTCCTGGGCCTCTATACCCGTCAGCATCGCCAGGCAATGGACCTGGAAAAACGCCTGCGCCAAGCCGGCGTGGATGTCTACGAAGGCGATGTGCGCCCGCCCGAGCGCTACATGATGGAACGCTTTATCACCGCGCCAGTGGTGTTTGGCGGCACACCGGGCGAGGGCGCAATGCTGCTGGACGCGCAGATGAAACCCGCGCCGGACTACCGCCCGGCGTTGAAACTGGTGTCCCTGGATATCGAAACCACCGCGCGCGGCGATCTGTACTCCATCGCCCTGGAAGGCTGCGGTGAGCGCCAGGTGTACATGCTCGGCCCGGCCAACAAAACAGACGCAGTGGATTTCAAGCTCGAATACTGCGACAGCCGCGCCCAACTGCTGGAGCGCTTGAACCAGTGGCTGGCGCAACATGACCCCGACGCGATCATTGGCTGGAACCTGGTGCAGTTCGATCTGCGGGTCCTCCATGAGCATGCCAAGCGCCTTAACGTGCCATTGCTGCTCGGCCGTGGCGGCGAGGCCATGGCCTGGCGCGAACACGGCAGCCGTAACCATTACTTCGCCGCCGCGGCCGGACGGCTGATCATCGATGGCATCGAAGCCCTGCGTTCGGCGACCTGGACGTTTGAGTCATTCAGCCTGGAAAACGTCGCCCAGACCCTGCTTGGCGAAGGCAAGTCGATTTCCACGCCCTACCAGCGCATGGACGAGATCAACCGCATGTTCGCCGAGGACAAGCCCGCGCTGGCACGCTACAACCTCAAGGACTGCGAGCTGGTGACGCGGATTTTCGAAAAGACCGAGCTGCTCAAGTTCCTGCTGGAGCGGGCCAGCGTCACCGGCCTGCCGGCGGACCGCAACGGTGGTTCGGTAGCGGCGTTCACTCATTTGTACATGCCGCTGATGCATCGCCAGGGCTTTGTCGCGCCGAACCTGGGGGACAAGCCACCCCAGGCCAGCCCCGGTGGTTTTGTCATGGATTCGCGTCCCGGCCTGTATGAATCAGTGCTGGTGCTGGACTACAAAAGTCTCTACCCATCGATTATCCGCAGCTTCCTGATCGACCCCGTGGGGCTGATCGAAGGCTTGCGCCATCCCGACGACAGTGAGTCGGTGGAAGGTTTTCGCGGCGCACGTTTTTCCCGCACCCGGCATTGCCTGCCGGCCATCGTGGCGCGGGTGTCCGAGGGCCGCGAGGTGGCCAAGCGCGAGCACAACGCGCCGTTGTCCCAGGCCCTGAAGATCATCATGAATGCGTTCTATGGCGTACTGGGCTCCAGCGGTTGCCGGTTCTTCGATACGCGGCTGGCCTCGTCCATCACGATGCGCGGTCACCAGATCATGCGCCAGACCCGCGAACTGGTCGAAGCCCAGGGTTATGAAGTGATCTATGGCGATACCGACTCCACCTTCGTCTGGCTCGGCAGTGCCCATTCCCAGGAAGATGCCACGCGCATCGGCCAGGGCCTGGTGCAGCACGTCAACCAATGGTGGCGTGAACGCCTGCACAGCGAGTTTGGCCTGCAAAGTGCCCTGGAGCTGCAATACGAAACCCACTTCAGTCGCTTCCTGATGCCGACCATTCGTGGGGCGGAGGAGGGCAGCAAGAAGCGCTATGCCGGCCTGGTGACCCGTGCCGATGGCAGTGAAGAAATGATCTACAAAGGCCTGGAAACCGTGCGCAGCGACTGGTCGCCCCTGGCCCGCCAGTTCCAGCAGGAGTTGTACCAGCGGATCTTCCACCGCCAGCCCCATCAGGACTATGTGCGTGACTACGTGCGCCGCACCCTCAGCGGCGAACTTGACGAGCTGCTGATCTACCGCAAGCGCCTGCGCCGGCAACTGGGCGATTACGAGCGCAATGTCCCGCCCCATGTGCGTGCGGCGCGCCTGGCGGATGAATTCAACGACCGCGAGGGCCGCCCACGGCAATACCAGAACGGTGGCTGGATTCGCTACGTGATCACCGTCAACGGCCCCGAGCCCCTGGAAGTGCGCCAGGCGCCGATTGACTACGACCACTACGTCACCCGGCAATTGCAGCCGGTGGCCGATGCGATCCTGCCGTTTGTCGATGACGACTTCAGCACCTTGGTCGGTGGCCAGATGGGCTTGTTTTAACGCCGGGAACACGCTTCACTCTGGACGCTGACACGTCTTGGAGGTATGCCCGATGTACACGCTCTATGGCACGCAAAGTTCTGGCTCGTGCATCGTCGAAATTGCCCTGCAACGTTGTGGCGTGCCGTGGCAGCAAGTCGATGCCAGCCCCTGGGGCGATACTGCGGGAATGGAGGCCCTCGGGCAGATCAACCCGTTGCGGCAAATCCCCACCCTGCAACTGCCTGACGGTAGCGTGCTGACGGAAAGCGCGGCGATCCTGATCCACCTGGGCCTGGAGTATCCAGGCGCAGGGTTGCTGGTCGGCAATCGCGCCCAGATCATGCGCGGCCTGGTGTACATCGCCGCCAACTGCTATTCGGCAATCACCATCATCGACTACCCGCAACGTTTCCTCGACAACACCGATGAGACGGTGCAGGCGCAATTGATCGCGGGCACCCAACAGCATCTACACCAGGCCTGGCAGATGTTTGCCGAGCAGTTTGCCGGGCAACTGTTTACCCCGCAGGGGTTGCCCAATGCCCTGGGCATCATGGCGGCCGCGGTGTCCCGTTGGGAGGGCGTGCGGGACGTCCTGCAGCATTCCCACCCCGCGTGCGCCCAGGCCCTGGCGCAGGTGGATGGCGATCCACAGGTGGCTCCGGTGTTTGCCTGGCACTGGCCGGATTGGCCCGCGCAGTGAGCCCTGGCAATCAGAAGAAACAATGAGGCCCGATGGGCCTCAAACCCTTGCGTCGCGGGCGTCCTGGCCTACTCTTTCTGATAGTCGCGTAGGAATCATCCTTGAAATTGACTGTCGCAGACATGAAACTCAAAAACTCTGCATGGAATTGGAAGGAGGTACGCATGCTCGTCCGGTCGCTGACCCTGGCTACCTTGATGGCGTTTACGGGGCCGTTGTTGGCTGCGGATAACCGAGGCCCGCTGGAACAGGATCAAGGCAAATTTCGCCCACTGATCGTGATAGCACCCAGCTCCATCGACCCGACTCAGGTCCAACTCAAGAAAGATCTTGAACAGCCTGAGAACAAACAGAAGTTCACCGAGCGCAACATGGTGCTCTACACCGTGAACTACACGAGCATCGGCACCGTCGGCCAACGTGACGGCAAGGACCTGGGCGCCCAGGACACCAACGCGTTGATCCGTGCCCTGAAGCTTGGCGCCAGCGCCGGTACCAAAGTGATCCTGGTGGGCAAGGACGGCGAGAAGAAAGTCGAAAAGACCGTACCCCCCGATACCCTGGACCTCGCAGAGTTTTTTGCCGCAGTCGACAAAATGCCAATGGCCGAAAAAGAAGCCGCCGCACCCGCCGAACCAGAACCTGCCGCACCGGCTGCGGGCAAGCCTGGCGCCAAAGCCAAGCCTGGCAAGCACGCGCCGCAACCCCTGGAAGATTGACGCTTTCGGAGCAACCCTTTGTAGGAGCCGGCAAGCTGGCTCCTACAGTGGATGCGTTGGCAAGTCCTACAAGCCGTGTGCCACTTGCAGGCATTGCGCCATGAAGCATATGATAACCGTTATCATTTACGGCTTACCTCCTGTGCGCGTCCTCCATGCCTCCGATTCCTGCGACAAGCCCCACTGACCTCGCCACGCTGTATCAGCAGCAACACCGCTGGTTGCAGCACTGGTTATGGCGTCGTTTGAACTGTTCGCAGAGCGCTGCTGACTTGGCCCAGGACACTTTTCTGCGCCTGCTCGCCAAGAATCAACCCCTTGAGGTCCAAGCCCCCCGCAGCTTCCTGGCGAAAGTCGCACAAAGCGTGCTGTCCAATCACTTTCGCCGGCAAAAGCTGGAAAAGGCCTACCTGCAAGCCCTGGCGCTGTTGCCAGAAGAGGTGGCACCCAGCGCCGAGACCCAATGGCTGCTCCTGGAAACCCTGATGGCCCTCGATGAAGTGCTCGGCCGCCTGGCATTGCCGGTGCGCCAGGCCTTCCTCTGGTCGCAGCTCGATGGCTTGAGCCACGGCGAAATTGCCGAGCGCCTGGGCACCAGCATCACTACGGTCAAGCGCTACATCGTCCAGGCCGGTGCGCAGTGCATTGTGCTCGACAGCCAGCGCCCATGAATCCGTTGCCCCTGACCCTGGAAGCCGCTGAGCAGGCCATGCACTGGCAATTGGAGTTGCAGGCAGCGGACGTCAGTGAACAGACACGGAGCGAATGGCTGGCCTGGCGCCAGCAAGATCCTCTCAACGAGCAGGCATGGCAGCATTCCCAGCGGTTTTTCCAGCGCATGCACGAGGTGCGAGACCCCGCGCACCAGGCTCTGGTCAGCGCCACCCTGTTACCGGCGCTGTCCCGTCGTCGGGTCCTGAAAAACCTGGCCCTCTTGCTGGCCGCCGGCAGTGTGGCGTGGACCGCCCGGGATGCCGGGCTGTTGCAGCCCTGGACCAGCGATTTCAGCACCACCGTCGGTGAGCAATGGCGTATCGACCTGGCGGACAATACCGAGATCCAGCTCAATACCGACACCGCTATCGATGTGAACTACAGCCCCGACCAGCGCCTGATCCATCTGTGGCGCGGGGAGATCCTGGTAGTACCCAACCCGTTGGACGCCCGCCCGCTGTGGGTGAAAACCGCCGAAGGCCTGACCCATGCCGCAGGCGGGCGCTTCAGCGTGCGCCAGCGCGATGGGTTTACCCAGTTGGGGTCCGACCGGCAGCCACTGGCGGCGCAGATTCCATCGCGCAGCCTGAGCCTTTCGCCCGGCGAGATCGTCAGCTTTGACCAGCAGACCCTGTTGGCGCGCCGCCCGCAGCGCGCCGGCGAACTGGCCTGGGGCCGCGGCATGATCGTCGCCGAGGGCCTGCGCCTGGAAGACTTCCTCAATGAATTGAGCCGCTACCGACGCGGGCATCTGGACTGTGACCCGAGCGTGCGCGAGCTGCGTGTGTCCGGCACCTATCCGTTGGCCGACACAGACCGCATCCTCACTGCGCTGCAACAGACCCTCGAGCTGGACGCGCAGCATTTCACGCGGTTCTGGGTCACGCTTAAACCGCGTCGGGCGCAGGTATGAATTTATTTTGCATGCATGTGGTCCGTTTCCGAATCTCACGAGACTTATATCCCCAGACACTCACTTATCTGGGGAACAGCGCATGCACCCGCAACGCACCATTCGGGCAACACTGAAAAAATCACTGGCTGTGGCCGTCGTTCGCGGCATTGCCAGCTTCGCCGGGGCCGCACCGCTGTTGCTGGCGCCGGCCTGGGCCATGGCCGCGCCACAGCAGGAGTTCGACATTGCCCCAGGCTCCCTGGCCGGTGCGTTGAACCAGTTTGGCCAGGCCACGCATATCTTGCTGTCCTACCCGGCCGCGCTCACGCAAGGGCAGACCAGCCCCGGCCTGCAAGGGCGACATGACCTCGACACCGGCCTGGCAATCCTGCTCAGTAACAGCTCGCTGCAAGCGGTGCGCGGCAGCGGCGATAACTACTCCCTGCAACCCCGTCCTGCCGACGGCGCATTGCAACTGGGCACCGTATCGATCTCCGGCAAGGCGCCGGGGTCGACTACCGAGGGCACCGGCTCCTACACCACGCAGTCGTCCAGCAGCTCAACCCGCCTGAACCTGACGCCCAGGGAAACCCCGCAATCACTGACCGTCATGACCCGCCAGCGCCTGGACGACCAGCGCCTGACCAACCTGTCGGACACCCTGGATGCCACCCCCGGCATCATCGTGTTGCGCGACGGCCTGGGTTCGGAAAGCGACGCCTATTTCTCCCGTGGCTTTCAGATCCAGAACTTCGAAATCGACGGTGTGCCCACCGTCACCCGCATGGACAACTACACCCAGAGCATGGCGATGTACGACCGGGTGGAAGTGGTGCGCGGCGCCACCGGCCTGATCAGCGGCATGGGCAACCCCTCGGCCACTATCAACCTGATCCGCAAGCGCCCGACAGCCGAGGCGCAGGCTAGCGTAACCGCCGAAGCAGGCAATTGGGACCGCTACGGCAGCGGCCTCGACGTATCCGGCCCCCTGACCGAAACCGGCAATGTGCGCGGGCGCTTGGTGGCCGACTACAAGACCGAACACGCCTGGGTCGACCGCTACAAGCAGCAGACCCAGTTGCTGTACGGCATCACTGAATTCGACCTGACCGAAGACACCTTGTTGACCATGGGCTTGAGCTACCTGCGCACTGACGTCGACGCCCCGGCGCGCTCCGGTTTGCCCACACGCTTTACCGATGGTTCGCGCAGCAACCTCAGCCGCTCCCTGAATACTGCGCCGGCCTGGTCCTATAACGACCATGAGCAGACCAGTTTCTTTACCTCCATTGAGCAGAAGTTCGACAGCGGCTGGAGCGCCAAGGCTGAGTTCACCCATTCGCAAAACAAGTTCGATGAGGTGTTCAACTACGTCAACGGCAGCCTCAACAGTGATGGCAGTGGCACCACCCAGTTGCCAGTGCGATTCTCTGGTACCCCGCGCCAGGATAATCTCGACCTGTACGCCACCGGCCCGTTTGACCTGCTGGGCCGTGAGCACGAGTTGATCGCCGGCGTGACCTTGTCCAAGTACAAGGAAAACGTGCCCAGCCATGGCGGCTGGAACTATGCGTATTCCGGCTCCCCGGCGGGCGCCATCGACAACCTGTTCAACTGGGACGGGAACTCGGCCAAGCCGGACTTCCCGGTGACCGGCAAATCCTCGGTGGATGAAAGCCAGTACGCCGCCTACCTGAGCACCCGCCTGCGCATGACCGACGATTTGAGCGTGATCCTCGGCAGTCGGGTCATCGACTGGAAGCGCGAAACCCAGGACAGCCCCTACGGCGGCGTTGCCACCCGTACCAGCGAGTCGGAAACCGGCGTGTACATTCCCTATGCCGGGGTGGTCTACGACCTGACCGACAATTGGTCGGCCTATGCCAGCTACACCAAGATCTTCAATCCCCAGGCCAGTTGGGTGCGCGACATCAACAACAAGGCCCTGGAACCCATGGAAGGCAAGGGCTACGAGCTGGGCTTGAAGGGCAGTTTCTTCGACGAGCAGTTGAACACCAGCCTGGCGCTGTTCAAGTTGGAACAGGACAACCTGGCGATCTGGATCGACACGCCGGGCGGCAACACCTATCGCAACGAGAAGGGCACCACCACCGAGGGTGTCGAACTGGAACTCAACGGTGAGCTGGCCGAAGGCTGGCAAGCCTCGGCGGGTTACGCCTATGCGGTCAGCACCGATGCCGACGACAAACGCATCGTCACCACCTTGCCGCGCCAGAGCCTGAAAACCTTCACGACCTACCGCCTGCCGGGAGCGTTGAGCAAGGTGACCGTGGGGGGTGGAGTGAACTGGCAGAGCAAGGTCGGTGAAGACCTGCACACGTTCAGCCAGGGTAGCTACGCCATCACCAACCTGCTGCTGCGCTATGACGTGACGCCGCAGCTAAGTACCTCGGTCAACCTCAACAACCTGTTCGATCGCGAGTACTTCAGCTATGCCGGCAACCACGGAATGTACGGCGCGCCGCGTAACCTGATGACCAGCATCAAGTACGACTTCTAACCCTGCCCCCGATCCCCTGTAGGAGCGGGCTTGCCCGCGATAGCAGTAGTTCAGGCGCTGTTACTGTCGACTGACACACCGCCATCGCAGGCAAGCCAGCTCCCACCTTTGATTGG
>NZ_AOHN01000042.1:0-2218 GCF_000510915.2 Pseudomonas sp. FH4
TCTGACACGATGTCGGCGTTATCGAAGCGCAACGACTCGATGCCGGCGAACTGCTGGTGGAGTTCTTCGCCCAGGCGGCTAAAGGAGAACCGAGACTGCGGATAGGTCAGCGTCGGCTGGTAGTCGCCGGTACCGCTCTCGCGAAAGGCTGCACGGATGAATAGATCGACTTCGGCCTGCAGCTTGGTGCGCTGCTCTACGGTCAGCAGGCCCCGTGGCCACAGGGTCAACTTCAGCGCGTGCTGGGTCTCCGGCATCACCATCACCAGCAGATCGTCGCCGTGGCCATGGTTGCCCTGGTCGCGGATATGGGCGTTGATTTGCTCCAGGTATGTCGCCGCCGGCACGTCCGCGTCGAACAGCACATAGGCATTGGCACTGCCTGGCCCCCGTGGGGCGCCGTGCAGAAAGTACACGCCATCGGGCCGCACGCCCGGGAAGCCGGCGATCATCGCCCGGTATACCGCGTCGGTATGCCACTGGTTGACCGCCGAGAACTGGTTGCGCACCCGTAAACGCAGCTGCTCGTCAGGCTCAGGATCTGCACCTGGTGCAATCAACCAGCCGTCAGCGTTGACCACCTGGGCAATGCCGGCGATCGGCACCGGCAGGATGGCGTAGTAACCCGGGGCCAGGTTGTAGCCGCTGCCCACGTCCTGGGCCTCCACCGGCACTTCCAGCTGCATCAGCCCATCAGCAAAGGTCGCCGCCTGGGTGGTCACCAACTGGTAGATATGACCATTGATCGCGGCCGACTGCACCAGGATGCCGGCGGGCAGCTCCAGGGCGCCACCGGCAACGTCGCGGGTGAACAGCAACACGCCTTTGGCCTTGGTCGCGCCTTTGCGCTCGACGTTGACCGCCCAGGCCAACATGTCCAGCCACTTGCGGACAGCGGTTTTGACAAAGAAGTTAGGCAGCACGGTGTCGCTGACGAAGGTGATCAGCCACATGACCGGCTTGGTCACCAGGGCCGTGATCACCCGCCAGAACGGCGAATAGGCGCTGGTGTTGCTCATCTTGCTCCCCTGGGCGGCGACTTCCTTTTCCCAGGCTTTGCGCAAACCTTCCTCGGTTACCGGAATACCGGACTCTGCCAGCGCCTGTTTAAAATCAACGTCGCTCACAGGGTCACCTCGATGTCGCCAAATTTCAGGGTTTTAGCCGTGACCAGGTACTGCCCGGTTTGCACCTGGTTAATCAGGGCGGTACCGGGCACCAGGCGTTGATCGGCCTCCACCAGCAGCTCCAGTTGCTGGATGCAGTCGCGTTGACGCAGCTTGCTGCGCTCGGCCACCAGCGTTACCAGCAGGCCGCTTTCGCGGATCATGTGCGCTATGTCCTGGGCGATGCTGGCCCGGTCATCAATCAGCAGCGGCTGACGCGACGGATCCAGCGCCAGGTCGTTGTCGATGATCAGCAGGTCAATGTATTCGCTCATCCCCCCACCGCCATGGCCAACATGCCTTCCAGCTCCAGCGGGTTCATTTGCTTGCCGGTGTTGATGGTGACGCTCTCCACACGAGTGCCCTTGTTCTGGGTTTGGTTGTTGTTCTGGATGCTTGCCAGCAGACCGCCCCGGGGCACAGCGTCTGGCCGTTTCGGTGACAGGCTGCCCACGGCACCATTGATACGCTGCTGGCTTTGCTCGGCCTGTTGCATAGGTGGCGGCGCCATTACCAGAGCCGGCGGTTGACGCGGCGGTTCCAGGGCAGCGAGTGGCTGCGCGATCGGCGCCGGGCCTTTCGGTACCGGGGCCAGGACCAAGGCCGGTGCTTGTGCCTGGGGCTGCAGGGCGTTGAGGATCGGCGCAGGTTGTGCCGGCACCTTCGACGTGGCCGCCATCACCAGGGGCGGCGCCTGGATTGGCTGCTGGGCGGCGCCCACCAGTTGGGGCAGCAACGGCGCCTCGACCTGGGGCGCACTGATACCCGGCATTTGCGGCGGTGCCGGCATATCCCCGAACGCGGCGTCGATCTGCACGCCCGGGATCTTGTTCAGCATCTCGATCAAGCCATTGATGGCCTGTTTAAAGATGTTGACGATGCCGTCCCACGCCGCGCTGGCCATGCCCGCCCAGCCGCCCATAGAGCCAAACCAGTCAGACAGCGCGGTCAGTTGCCCGCTGACCCACTGGAACGCCTCACTGTTGAGTAGCGCACTGGTCCACTGGTCCCAGTAGATGATCGCCGCCGCCACGGCCGCGACCAGGGCAACG
>NZ_AOHN01000043.1:0-1182 GCF_000510915.2 Pseudomonas sp. FH4
AAGACATGCTGTCGGACGAGGAACCGCTGACGGCCGTCGGCCGGCGGATCACCCTCCTCCTGGACAAAGCCAGCAGTCTGACCAAAGACGAACTGAACGAGCTGGACCGGCTGACAACGGTGCGCGAGCGCCTGTTAAAGCAAGCGGTCAAACCGTCGCCAGCGCCGATCGGAGAACCAGCCAGCGAACCACAGGAACGCCGCCAGGGCGCGCGCGGGGAACGTTCGGGCCGTGCGGATAGCGGTGGGAAGAAGCGCGAAAAGAAGGCCAAGAACGATATCAGCGGGCTGACCGAAGTCGACTTCCTGGATAAGTTCATCAGCAAGATGTATCGCTATCAGCAGGAACTGTTCGCGGCCAAGCAAAACCCGCTGACGTGCCGGATCCGCAACATCCTGAAAAGCCGCCAGGTGGGCCTGACCTACTACTTCGCCGGCGAAGCCTTCATGGATGCCGTGCTGACTGGCGACAACCAGGTGTTCCTGTCGGCCAGCCGCTCGCAGTCGGAAATTTTCCGCAGCTACATCATCCAGTTTGCCAAGCAGTGGTTTGACATTGAGCTGACCGGCAACCCGATCACTCTCAGCAACGGCGCCGAGTTGCGCTTTCTCAGCACCAACAGCAGCACTGCCCAGGGCTACCATGGCCACGTCTACGTCGATGAATACTTCTGGATCCGCGACTTCGACAAACTCAGCACCGTGGCCAGCGCCATGGGTACCCACAAAAAATGGCGCAAAACCTATTTTTCGACGCCCAGCGCCGTGTCGCACCAGGCGTACCCGTTCTGGTCAGGCGAAGAATTCCGCAACAGCAAACGCGGCAAAAAAGCTGGCGGCACCTGGCCTACCGAGGCGTCCTACACCCAGGGCGCGCTATGCCCCGATGGCCAATGGCGCAAGACCATCACCCTGGACGACGCTATCGCCGGCGGCTGCGATCTGTTCGACCTGGAGCAGCTGCAGCTGGAGTACGACGAAGACAAATTCCAGCAGTTGTTCTACTGCAAGTTCATCGACAGCAGCCAAAGCGCGTTCGGCCTCAAGGATCTGGAACGGTGCTATTCCGATCTGTCGTTGTGGGAAGACTACGACCCGGAACTGGATCGGCCATTCGGCAACAGCCCTGTCTGGCTGGGCTACGATCCGAGCCGCACCCGCGACGACGCCACCTGTGTGGTGG